>JBEKDQ010000219.1:0-4543 GCA_050014275.1 Desulfobaccales bacterium
GCCCGGGCCACCGCCACCCGCTGCTGTTCGCCGCCGGACAGGCTGCTGATCCGGTGGCTCAGACGATCCTTCAGGCCGACCCGCACCAGAATGGCCTCGGCCTTGTCCCGGGCCAGCCCCTGGAGCTCCCGGGCAATGAGGGCCGGCATCATGACGTTTTCCAGAGCATTGAACTCGGATAGCAGGTGATGAAATTGGAAGACAAACCCCAGCTTGCGATTCCGAAAGGCCGCCAGGGGTTTGTCATCCATGGCGAAGACGTTCGTCCCTTCCCAGAAAATCTCTCCGCTGCTGGGGCGCTCCAGGGTTCCCAGGATATGGAGGAGGGTGGATTTGCCCACTCCCGAGGCCCCCAGCACCGCCAGGGTTTCTCCCCGGGGGATGTCGAGATCCACCCCGGTGAGCACGGGCACCTGGATGCCATTATTCTTGAAGGTCTTGACCAGACCCCTGACCTGGATCTTTGGGGGAGTCTCAGACCTGCTGTACTCTACCATATTCTCTTCTACCGCGTTATGCACCTTAACACTTTCCCGAGAGGGCGTCAATCTTGATAGGTTCGAGTGTCTGAGTGGTTGAGATGTTAGTTAGTATTCCGCCGCCCTTGCAGCAAATCTGCTAAAGAGTATCAAGAATGGATCCTGTCGCCGCAAACCACTAACTGCTCACCGCTCACTCATACCTGATGGCCTCTACCGGGTCCAAACGGGCTGCCTGCCAGGAGGGGTACAAGGTCGCCAGGAAACTGATAGCCATGGCAGCCAGCACAATGGCCAGCACGTCCAGGCTCTGGACCCGCACTGGCAGGGTGGAGAGACCATAAACCCCGGCGGGCAGCTTGATGAACTCAAATTTTTTCAGCAACCCGCAGACCCCCAGTCCCAGGACCAGGCCCACCAGGGTCCCCAGGCCGCCGATGGCCAGGCCGTTCAGGATGAAGATTCGCATGATGGACTGCCGGGTGGCCCCCATGGACTTGAGGATGGCGATCTCCCGGGTCTTTTTCATAACCATCATGAACAGGGTGCTGGCGATGCCGAAGGCCGCCACCAGGACGATGAGGGTGAGAATGATAAACATGGTGATCTTTTCCAACTTCAGGGCCGCGAACAGGCTGGAGTTCATCTGCATCCAGTTTTTGGAGTAATAACCGGGGCCTAGCCGCTCCAGGATTTCCTCCTGCAGCCGATCCGCGGCATAGATATCCCGGATTTGCACTTCCAGGCCGGTGATGCGGTGGCCCAGGCCCAGAAATTCCTCAATGGCCGGAATGCTGGTGAAGACCAGGCTATTATCGAATTCGTACATGCCGGAGTAGAATACGACGCTCACCCGGAAGGCCTTCATTCGGGGCAGGCGCCCCATGGGAGTCAGGGTCCCCAAAGGGGAGATGATGTTCAGGTAGTCACCCAGTTTGAGATTGAGATTGCGGGCCATCTCGGTGCCGATGGCGATGGGGGGAGGCTCCTCCGGCGCGGCCTCGGCCAGATCGGCAAAATGCCCCTGGATCACCTTCAGGGACTGGGGTCCGCCGTGGCGGATGGTCTTCAGGTCGAGACCCCGGATCACCCCGGCGGAGATGTTGCCCGGGGCTGAAAACATCACCTGGGTGTAGACAAAGGGAGTGGCGGACAGCACCCCGGGGACCGCCTGGATTTCGGCCACCTCCTTCTGATAAGAGGTGAAGGGGCCTCCCTGCTTCAGTACCAGGATATGGGCGTTGACGCTGAGGATCTTCTGCTTCAGCTCCTGGGTGAAGCCGGTCATCACCCCGATGACCACGATGAGGGCCATCACCCCCACTGCCACCCCAGCCATGGAGATGAAGGTGCTGAGCGACAGGAAGCCTCTCTGGCGTTTAACTCCGCGGAGGAGGCGCATGGCCACGAATGTTTCAAAAAACGACAAGGGACTTACCTCTCCGGCCTGAGCAGCGGGAATAGAATGACATCCCGGATGGAGGGTGAATCGGTGAGGAGCATCACCAGGCGGTCGATACCGAGGCCCTCCCCGGCGGTGGGTGGCAGGCCGTGCTCCAGGGCCTGGATAAAGTCTTCGTCCACCGCGTGGGGCTCCTCCTCGTCCCCGGCCTCGTGGGCCTGCAATTGTCTGGCAAAGCGTTCCCCCTGGTCCACCGGGTCGTTGAGCTCGGAGAAGGCGTTGGCCATCTCCCGGCCAGCGATGAAGAGTTCGAAGCGGTCCACTACTTCCGGGTCCGCCTCACTCTTCCGGGATAAGGGTGAGGTCTCCAGGGGGTAGCCCAGGATGAAGGTGGGCTGCGATAGGTGCGCCTCCACTCGCAGATCGAAGAGCTTGGTTAGGGCCCGGCCATAGCCCTCCCCGGGACGCAGGGCTACCCCCTCTTTGAGGGCCAGTTGCACCAGGGCCTGGTGGTCCCGGACCACCGACGCGGGAATGCCGCCGATGGCGGTTAGCGACTCCCGCAGGTCCAGGCGGCGCCAAGGCGGGGTGAGGTCGATTTCCACCCCCTGGTAGCTGAATCGCAGGCCTCCCAGGATTTCCCCTGCCACCGAGCAGAGGAGCTCCTCCGTCAGGTTCATCAGGTCCTCATAGGTGGCGTAGGCCTGGTAGAACTCCAGCATGGTGAATTCCGGATTGTGCAGGATCGATATGCCTTCATTGCGAAAGTTGCGGTTAATCTCATAAACCCGATGGAGCCCTCCCACCACCAGGCGCTTCAGGTAGAGCTCCGGGGCGATGCGCAGATAAAGCCTCAGGTCCAGGGCGTGGTGGTGGGTGACAAAGGGCCTGGCGGTGGCCCCCCCGGGGATAGGCTGCATCATGGGAGTCTCCACCTCCAGGAAACCCCGGCTATCGAAGAACTGCCGCAGCAGGCGAATGATCCTGGCCCGGGTCTCGAAGACCCGGCGCACCTCGGGGTTGACCATCAGGTCCAGGTAACGCTGGCGATAGCGGATCTCGATGTCGGTGAGGCCGTGATATTTCTCCGGCAAAGGTCGCAGGGATTTGGTCAGGAGTACGAAACTCTTAACTGCCAGGGTGAGCTCAGCGGTCCTGGTGCGGAACAGGGTGCCAACCACCCCGATAATGTCTCCCAGATCAACCAGGCGCTTGAAGCGGGCATAGTCCTCCTCGCCCACTACCTGGCGTTGGAGGTAGATCTGCAGCCGGCTGCTGCCATCCTGGAGGTGGCCGAAGCTGGCCTTGCCGAACTCCCGGAGGAGCATCAGGCGCCCGGCCAGGCGAAAGTCCAAGTCCAGCTCTGCCAGTTGCTCTCCACTGAAGGGGCCGTATTCCTCGATTGCCTGAGCGATGCTATGGCTGGGAGCAAAGCGGTTGGAAAAAGGGTCGACTCCCTGGTCCCGCAGCTCCCTTAGCTTTTGCAGACGTTGACTTCTGATCTGGTCGGATAGCGCCAAGCTTCAGCCTGTTCCCCGGGCGAGATATGAATGCGCCAATTTTCTCAAACTCCAAATTTTTAGATTATTCAGGGGCCGTAGTCAAGTCTTAATGGACCCGACCGCTAAGGACCGAGAAGCGGAAATCCATCCAAATTAGAGGTCCAGGAACCGGCTTCACCCCCGAAGATGAGGGCTCTGCCCAGGTCTTCGCGGTTATTTCACCGAATTTAGGCAAAAATGGCGAAGGAAATGGTGGACAGACCCAGTAGTGTCCGGCAACAAAATTGCATGGAGAAGATTACACTATCGCGCTGTTGAACTTTAGACCATTGTAATTTCAGCGATATCAGCATATTATACCGATGCAACTAAATCCCCTCTCCCCTGCGGGGGGAGAGGCAAACACCTTGTGAATTCCATGAATTGATTGGCTAGTGGGCATGCCTAAATTCAAATAATTCTCTACTGCCTGCCTCATAGCAAAAACCTTGCCGGACACTACTGGGACAGACCTCCTCTTCGGTCCAGGGCCAGCCGGGCGGCTGTCCTGGATGCCGCCGCCACCGCGGCCATCACCAGATATTGAGAGCTTCACGGTTAAGCCAGGGAAACCGAAAGAAAAGAACCGGAATTCCTCCCCGGCTCAAAATTTTCACCGATAACAAAAAATATCCCCAAGGGTGGATTGCATTAGGGTCAGATTGTGAGAAAATTAAAAGCGGCGTTGAGGCCACCGCAGTAATGGCAAATGGCTGCGGATTCTGGTGAGAAACCTTGCGGATGTTCTCCTTGCAGTCATTCAGTATAGAGGCGGAAACTACGGCCGGCACCGACGTTCTGGACCTGACCCCGCAGGTGGCTGCAAAGGTTCGGGACGCCGGGGTGAGCGCGGGCTTGCTAACCCTATTCATTTCCGGTTCCACCGCGTCTTTGACCACCATCGAATATGAGAGTGGTGCGGTGCAGGATCTGAAGGCCGCCATCGAGCGGCTTTTCCCCCAAGACCTGGATTATGGGCATGACCGCCGCTGGGGTGACGGCAACGGCTATGCACATGTCCGGGCGGCCTTCCTCAAACCCTCGCTGAGCATCCCCATCGACCAGGGGCGGCTCCAGTTGGGGACCTGGCAGCAGATCGTCCTACTCGATTTTGACAACCG
>JBEKDQ010000220.1:0-4511 GCA_050014275.1 Desulfobaccales bacterium
GGCCTCAAACTCCTTCAGGCGGGCAATGGAACGGCTGATGGTCGAAAAGTTGGTGAGCATGCCTCCCAGCCAGCGGTGGTTGACGTAGAACATGCCGCAGCGTTTGGCTTCTTCGGAAATGGCGTCCTGGGCCTGTTTCTTGGTGCCCACGAAGAGGACGAGGCCGCCGTCCGCCACCCGCTCCACCACGAAATTATAGGCGGTCTTGAAGAACTGGACGGTTTTTTGCAGGTCGATGATGTGGATGCCATTTCTGGCCCCGAAGATATAAGGCGCCATCTTGGGGTTCCAGCGGCGGGTCTGGTGGCCGAAATGCACCCCGGCCTCCAGTAGCTCCTTCATGGTGACGTAAGACATGGGTTTTCCTCCGGTTGGTCCACCGCTCCGCCGCCGGCGGGGCCACCGCGCCTTTGGCAACTGGCGCCGGCACCGGCCCGCCCTGGCGGAGCGTGAGTATTTTATGGCAAATCACATTTTTATAACAGAAAAATCAGCAAATCACAAGATATTTTGGCGCAGGGGAATAAGTCATTTTGATAAGGGTAGGCAATGACAACATAAGACCACATACGCCCATTGCGATACGCCCATTGCGGTCGGGTGATGCTAAGGTTTGGCGTACTTTTTCAGGTCATTGCGCTTATACCGCAGTGCTTCCGTAGTCTGGACATTGCACCGGAGACGTGCGCGCTCTTTTCTCCATAGCTTCGCCCTTTTCAAAGATTTGGGCGGTGAACATTTTTCACCCTTAAAAATTAATTTCTAAATTATTCTGCAACCGTGGCTATTTCTCCCAAGCTCCAACAAAGATCAATCACTTTCGGCGGGTCCCAGGTCGGTGAACCCGAGGCGGCGCAGATCAGGGTAGCGCAGCAGGATAATGCCGGCGCCCAGGGCGGCCAAGAGGCCCCCTCCGGCGATGGTGGGTCCCGGGCCGGCGAAGTGGGCCACCACCCCGTAAATGATGCTGCCTATCGGGGCGAAGCCCATGACGATGAGCCCGAAGAGGCTCATGAGGCGGCCCCGCAGTTCATCGGGTACGTTGAGCTGCAGCAGGCTGTTGCCGGTGGAGAGTTGGGTCACCATGCCGAAGCCGCAGATGAACATGAAGACCAGGGCGGCGTAATATGAGCCGCAGAGCCCCAGGCCCACCAGCCCCAGGAGAAACAGGGCCTGCCCGGTCAGGAAGGAGGGCATGGGAGGGCTACTCTGCAGGCGGCGGGCCAGGGTGAGGCCGCCCAGAAAGGCCCCCAGGCCGCTGGCGCCCATGAGGATGCCGAAGCCACTGGGCCCCACCCCCAGGGTATTCCGGGCCAGCATGGGCAGCAGCACGTAATAGGGCATGGCCAGGACGGCCACCAGGGTCATCAACAGCAGGATCAAGCGCAGCTCCCGCCTGGTCCACAGGTAGTCTCCGAGTTCCTTCCAGGCATGCCACAGGGGCATCCAGGGCACCGGCCGGGCGGCAGGCAGTTTGAGGAGCGCCAGGGCCAGGAGCACCGCCAGAAAGCTGGCGGCATTGAGATAGAAGCAGTTGGCCATGCCCGCGGCCGCGATCACCACCCCGCCCACCGCCGGCCCCATCACCCGGGTGGCGTTAAACAGGCTGGAGTTGAGGGCAATGGCGTTAGGCAGGTCCGGCTTGCCCACCAGTTGCACGATGAAGGCCTGGCGCGCCGGGATGTCGAAGGCCATTACCGTGCCGGAGAGGAAGACGATGAGGCAGAGGTCCCAAATCTTGATGAGCTGCAGGTCCACCAGCAGCCCCAGGGCCAGGGCCAGCAGCAGCAGGGCCGTCTGGGTAATGAACATCAGGCGCAGTTTGCTGGTGTAGTCCGCCACCACGCCCCCCAGAAAGGAGAAGAGCAGCACCGGCAGGGTTTGCAGGGCGCCAACCAGTCCCAAATAGAGGGCGGAGTTGGTGAGCACCAGGACCAGCCAACTAAAGGCCACCGACTGCATCCAGGAGCCGGTGAGGGAGATCAGCTGGCCGGTGAAAAAGAGCTGAAAATTGCGATGACGCAGAGCCTTGAAGGTTCCGGAGTTTTTCATCTGAGACGCTGGCTAACCTTTTTATTGTAAGGAATGCCTCGGGCCGGCGCAACCCTGGTATTTTTTAGCTGTCCGCCGTCAGCCTGTAGGGTGCGCACTGTGCACCCTACAAGGACCTGACAGCTAACTTAGCTGACAGCTATCATTACCTTTCCGTCTTGACAATTTTAGCGCCCCGGCCATAATAGACTAAATTTCTTAAGAAATGGAGAAGCGGGAATGTTTGCCCTGAGGCATCTGCTGGTGGCCCTGGCCAAGATACTTGACCTGGGGCTCACCATCTATATGTGGATTATCATCGCCCGGGCCCTGCTTTCCTGGGTGAACCCCGATCCCTACAACCCTATCGTCCGGTTTCTCTATAACGTCACCGAACCGCTGCTGTCCTGGTTGCGGCAGCGGCTGCCCCTGGTCTATAGCGGCCTGGATCTGAGCCCTCTCCTGGTGCTGCTGGCCATCGTATTTTTGAAAAATTTCCTGGTTGCCAGTCTCCTGGAACTGGCCTACCGGATCTCCTGAGGACCAGCCCCGGGGATGTCCACCTGGTTTTCGCCCACCTGCCAGGGCTACCTGCTGCGGCTGATGGTGGCTCCGGGGGGCCGGCGCACCGAGGTGGTGGGCTTGCATGGCGACTGTCTCAAGGTCCGGCTGGCGGCTGTCCCGGAAAAGGGGGCGGCGAACCGGGAACTCCTGGCCTTTCTGGCTCGGGCCCTGAAGCTTCCCCAGGGCGCCTTCCGTCTCCTGGGGGCCCGCAGCCGCAGCAAGCTGGTGGAAATTCACGATCTCTCCCCGGACCTGGAGTCCCGCCTGGAAGCCCTTCTCGACACCTCCTCAAAAAAAGTTCAAAGTTCAAAGTTCAAAGTTCCAGGTTAAAGGTTCCAGGTTAAAGGCAAACTTACTTCGAGGGGAAACTTTGAACTTGAACCTTGAACTGAAACTTTGAACCTTGAACTATCTCCATGTCATCCGTTCTTGACAAGGGAAGTGAAGATGATCACCATTAGGGCAAAGAATCATCCTGTGGATGAGGCTGGGAGTGGTTCAGCCGGAATGACAGAATATTATGAGATCTTGGGGGTCTCCCGGGATGCCTCAGTGGAGGAAATCAAAGGCAGTTACCGGCAGTTGGCTCTCAAACATCATCCCGACAAGAACCCCGGGGACAAGCAGGCGGAAGAGCAATTCAAGCTGATTTCCGAAGCTTACCAGGTGCTGTCGGATACCGAGAAGCGACAGCTTTATGACCTGTATGGCGATGCGGGCCTGGCTGGTATGGATGTCGGCGGCTTCAGTGGTTTTGAGGATATCTTCGGCTCCTTTGGGGACATGTTCGAGGAATTCTTCAGCTTCGGGAAACAGCCGGCCCAGGCCGGAGGGGCCCAACCCGGAGCGGATCTGCGCCAGCGGGTGGTCCTGACCCTGGAAGAGGTGGTCCGAGGCCTGGATACCAGCCTGGAGGTGGAACGACGAGTCAGTTGCCGGCGTTGCGGCGGCAGCGGCTTGGAGCCCGGCGCCCAGCGTCAGAGCTGCCCGCGCTGCAGGGGCCGGGGCCAGGTTAGCCAGCCCCGAGGATTTCTGAAGATCTTCAGCAATTGTCCGGATTGTCTCGGGACTGGCACCCTCATCACCTCCCCCTGCGTCAACTGCGGGGGCGGCGGCACGGTGAAGGAAAAGAAGCAGCTCCAGGTGCGCATTCCGCCGGGGGTGGACAGCGGTACCCGCCTGCGCCTCCGGGGGGAAGGGGAAGCCGGCGCCAGAGGCGGCCCTGCCGGTGACCTTTACCTGGAAGTGCAGATCGCCCCGCATCCCATCTTCTCCCGGAAGGAACGAGATCTCCATTACCAGGCGCACCTCTCTTTTGTGGAAGCGGCCCTGGGCGCCATGGTCACTATTCCCACCTTGAATTCCAAGAAACTCCTGCAAGTGCCAGCCGGCACCCAGCCCGGGGCCACCTTCCGCATCCCGGGGGAAGGACTTCCGGGCCTCAGGGGCAAATCCAGGGGTGACCTGGTGGTGGAAGTGGCCCCGGAGACCCCCACCCGGCTCAGTTCCCAACAAAAGCGGCTATTGGAGGAATTCCTCAAATCGCAGGCTAAACCAGAGGTAAGCGGCCCATGAAAAGGGAGGGGAAGTAGAGGTGAGTTTGGAGCCGGAATTACCTGAGTAAGATTTTCAGTCGTGGGAACTGTTCTCAGGCGTACTTAAGCCGTCCAGCCTCCAGGGCCCGGATCTGGTCCCGCAGGGTCGCGGCCCGCTCAAAATCCAGCTTCTTGGCAGCGGCCTGCATCTCCCGCTTCAGGCGGGCAATCCGGGCTGCTGCTTCCTCCTCCAGCAGATAGGGGGCCGGTTCTTCGGCGGCCATAGGAACGGTGACATAATCCTGTTCGTACACCGAGCCCAGGACGTCTTTGATCCGGCTCTGGATGGTCTCCGGGGTGATGCCATGGCGTTTATTGTAA
>JBEKDQ010000221.1:0-4505 GCA_050014275.1 Desulfobaccales bacterium
GTTACTCTAGGATAATCCATTATCCTCACAAAATCAAGGGTTCGCCCCCCGCCCCTACAGGCGGCTCAAGATCAAGGGCCCCTGAGCGGTTACCGCCACGGTGTGCTCAAAATGGGCGGCACAGGAGCCGTCCTGGGTCACCGCAGTCCAGCCGTCCTGCAGGATGCGTACCTGCCAGGCCCCCATGGAGGTCATGGGTTCGATGGCCAAGGTCATACCCGCCTGCAGCCGCGGCCCCCGTCCCGGCGGCCCGAAATTGGGGATCTGGGGGTCTTCATGGAGCGAGCGGCCGATGCCGTGGCCCACGAACTCCCGGATCACCCCAAAGCCGGCGCCTTCCACCATGGCCTGCACCGCGTGGGAGATGTCCGTGAGGTGCCGCCCCACCATGGCCTGGCCGATCCCGGCATATAGGGCCTGCTCAGTGGCCGCCATCAAGGCCCTGGACCGGGGGTCCACTTCCCCCACGGCCAGGGTGAGGGCCGCATCCCCGTAATAGCCCTGATATTTCACCCCGAAGTCCAGGCTCACCAAATCCCCGGCCTGGATGCGCCTGGCTCCCGGAATCCCATGGACGATCTCTTCATTTACTGAGACACAGATGGAGCGGGGATAACCCCGGTAGCCCTTGAAGGCCGGCTCCACCTGGCGGTTGCGGCACATCTCTTCCGCCAATTCGTCCAGTTCCCGGGTTTCCACCCCGGGTCGCACCCGTTCTTGAACCCCCACCAGGATTTCCGCCACGATGCGGTTGGCCACCTCCATCTTGGCAAGCTCCTGGGGAGATTTCAGCATAATCATAAATCGGTGTGAAACCTTAAACCGTTCCCTTACAGCCGCTTAGCAGCACTTGCAGGTGCCCACCGCGGCGCTCCGGGGGTGTCCGAGGATGGCGACGATCTTGTTAAAGATGTCCTCGATGCTTCCTACCCCGCTGATGGGCCGCACCAGCCCCTCCTTGGTGTAGTAATCGATCAGGGGCTTGGTGGCCTGATTATAAGTGGCCAGGCGGGAGCGCACCGTGGTCTCGTTGTCATCATCCCGCTGATAGAGCTCGCCGCCGCACTTGTCGCACACTCCCGCCTTCTTGGGCGGAGTGAACTTGATATTGAATATCTGGCCGCAGTTTTTGCAGGTGCGCCGGCCGGTGAGCCGCGTTACCAGGGCCTCTTCATCCACGTCTATGGAGATTACGTGGTCGATCTTACTGCCCAGGCCCGCCAGCACCCGGTCCAGGGCCTCGGCCTGGGGCACAGTGCGGGGGAAGCCGTCCAGGATAAAGCCCTGCTCGCAGTCCGGTTGCGCCAGGCGGTCCTTGATGATGCCGATGACCACTTCATCCGGCACCAGTTTCCCGGCATCCATGTATTCCTTGGCCTTCCGCCCCATTTCGGTGCCTTCTTTGACCGCGGCGCGCAGAATGTCACCGGTGGAGATCTGGGGAATCCCGTATTGGTCGATGAGTTTCTTCGCCTGTGTGCCTTTTCCGGCCCCCGGACCGCCCAATAGAATCAGATTCATAGCTTTCTCCTTCTTCTCAGATCAGCGTCTCACCCGGCCCATGCGTTTTTTCATGAAACCCTCGTAATGGCGGGTGAGCAAATGCGATTCGATCTGGCTCATGGTATCCATGGCCACCCCCACCACAATCAACAGGGCCGTGCCGCCGAAATAAAAGGGAACATTGAACTTGCGAATCAAGATACTGGGCAATACGCAGACCGCCGAGACGTACACCGCGCCCCCCAGGGTGATGCGGGTGAGAATCCGGTCGATATATTCCGAGGTGGGTTTCCCGGGCCGTAACCCCGGGACATAACCGCCCCATTTCTTCAAATTGTCCGCCACGTCCACCGGGTTGAAGGTCACCGCGGTGTAGAAATAGCAGAAGAAAATGATGAGGACCACATAAACCAGGTCGTGTAGCATCCCCCCGGGAACCAAGGCTTCCATGGCGCGTTGGACCCAATCATTGTGAACAAAGCTCTTAATGGTGGCCGGAAACATCAGGAGCGACGAGGCGAAAATGGGCGGGATGACCCCGGCGGTGTTCACCTTCAGGGGCAGGAAGGTGGTGGTGCCACCCATCATGCGGCGGCCGACCACCCGCCGGGCGTACTGCACCTGAATGCGGCGTTGGGCCCGCTCCACAAAAACGATGAAGCCCATCACCCCGACCATGGCGATCACCAGCAGCACCATGAAAATAGGATAAATCTCCCCGGCGGCAATTAGCTGGAAGGTACTGATAATGGCGGAGGGGAGCCTCGCCACGATGCCGGCGAAGATAATCAGGGAAATGCCGTTGCCGATACCCCGTTCGGTGATCATTTCCCCTAGCCACATGATGAAGGTGGTGCCCGCAGTGAGGGTGAGCACCGTCAGCAGACGGAAGCCCCAACCGGGGTGCAGCACCACCGGCATATGGCTGGCCCCGCCCGTCATCTGCTCCAAGCCCCAGGCGATCCCCAGACCCTGGACGGCGCAAATCACCACCGTCCCGTATCGGGTATATTGCTTGATCTTCTTCTGGCCCGCCTCCCCTTCTTTATACAGCTTCTCTATCGACGGGAGCACTATCTTGAGAAGTTCCATGATGATGGAGGCGCTGATGTAAGGCATGATCCCCAGGGCGAAGACCGCAAACCTCTGCAGGGCGCCGCCGGAGAACATGTCGAACAGTCCGAAGATGGTGCTCCGCTGGGCGGCGAAGAAGGCCATCAGGGCTTTGGGGTCTATCCCCGGGGTGGGGATATGGCAGCCCAGGCGATAGACGGCCAGCATCACCATGGTAAAAAGGATGCGCCGTTTCAACTCGGGGATCTTGGCGATGCTAGAGAAGGCTGACACTTAGAGGACCTCCACCCGCCCTCCGGCTGCTTCGATGCGTGCCCTGGCCTGGGCGCTGGCTGCCTGCACTATGACGGTCAGGGGCACGGTCACCTCCCCCTGGGCCAGGAGCTTTACCCGCCTGGTCTTGGCGGCCACCAGTCCGGCCTCTTTCAGGACCGCCTCATCCACCACGCTGTCCGGGCCGAAGCGGTTCAAATCCCGCAGATTGACAATGGCCCAGGGCTGCCGGAAGATGTTGGTGAAGCCCCGCTTGGGGATCCGCCGGGTCAACGGCATCTGGCCGCCCTCAAAACCAGGGCCTTTGGGCCCGCCGGCCCGGGAGTTCTGGCCCTTGTGGCCCCGGGCCGCAGTCTTGCCCCAACCGGAACCCGGGCCGCGGCCGACCCGCTTCTTTTTATGCTTGGACCCCGGACTGGGCTGCAGTTCTGACAGTCGCATCTTAATCTCCTTCCGGGATCTGGCGCACTTCAACCAGATGGCCCACCTGCCGCACCATGCCGGCAATGGCCGCCGTCTCCCGGTGGCGCACCGTCTTCTGTAGGCGGGTCAGTCCCAGGGTCTGCAAGGTCTTGCGGTGTTGCGGCGGCCTCCCGATGGGACTCTTTTTCAGGGTTATTTCCAGGAACATGGCTTAGCTCTCAGCTTTCAGTTTTTCAGGTCACCCGAATCCAAAGATGGACTGCTATTTGCCGTCTCTTGCTTCGGTCTGCGCAAATTGCGAAATTCAGTTTTACCGGCGCAGGTTTTATTAGGGCCTGCGCCATCCTCTAATAAAAGCCAGAAGCCGTAGCTAAGCTTAGCTTTAAGCTGCTAGCTGAAATACCTCTATCCTAATATTTCCGCCAGGGAACGGTTGCGCCGGCTGGCCACCTCCTCCGGAGAGGCCAGTTGCTTCAGGGCCATCATGGTGGCCTTCACGGCGTTGTGGGGGTTGTTGGACCCCAGGCACTTGGTGAGGACGTTCTTAATGCCCGCCACTTCCACCACGGCCCGCACCGGACCTCCGGCAATGACCCCGGTCCCTTCCGAGGCCGGTTTCAGCAGAACCTGGCCGGAGCCGTATTGCCCCAGCACCGCATAGGGGATGGTGCTGTTAAGGATGGGGACCTGGATCATGGCCTTCTTGGCCTGTTCCACCGCCTTGCGGATGGCCTCCGGCACTTCGTGGGCCTTCCCCAAACCGGCGCCCACCCGGCCCTGGCCGTCACCCACCACCACAATGGCGCTGAAGCGGAAGCGGCGCCCCCCCTTTACCACCTTGGCGACCCGGGCGATGCTCACTACTTTGTCGGTCAATTGTTGTTCCGGTGCCTCTGACTCGAACAAGCTTACCTCCGCGTAGTAGCTGTCAGCTTTCAGCTCTCAGCTTTCAGTTTTTTAAAAATTCTTTTATTTTGTCTTGCTGACAGTTGCCATCTGGCAACTGCTTGCTAAAATACCAACCCGTGTTCCCGGCAGCTTTCGGCCACGGCCTTTACCCGCCCGTGGTAGAGAAAACCGCTGCGGTCGAAGACCACCAAAGAGATGCCTTTCTCTTTGGCCCTGGTTGCTAAGAGCTTGCCCACTTCCCTGGCGGCCTCAAACTTCTTCAAACCGGCCAGTCTCTCTTTGAGTTCGGCGCTCAGGGTGGAAGCCGCCACCAAGGTCCGGCC
>JBEKDQ010000222.1:0-4501 GCA_050014275.1 Desulfobaccales bacterium
CGGCCCTGGCCAGCGGCGGTACCGGCGACGTCCTCACCGGCCTCATCGGCGGTTTCCTGGCCCAGGGGCTCTCTGCCTGGGATGCAGCCCGCCTGGGGGTCTACCTCCACGGCCTCTGCGCTGACCGGTTCGCCGCCCGACACGGACCCCGGGGCCTGGTGGCCGGGGATCTGCTTTCGCTGTTCCCCGAGGTGTTGGGCCAATTCGCCCGGGGTTTTATCCCCCTCGTTGAGGAAGGCATATGCTACAAGCGCGTGATATCATGACGAAAGCGGTGCTCACCGTCTCCCCGGAGACTCTGGTGAGCGACCTGGCCAAGACCCTGGTGGGTAAGAATATCGGCGGAGTGCCGGTGGTGGACGCCGACGGCCGCCTGGTGGGCATCGTCACCCAGAGCGACCTGGTGGAGCGGGCCCAGGAATTGGAGTTGCCTCCGGCCCTCAATATCCTGGACTTGCACCTCTATCTGGACATCCCGTCCCATCTCTTCCACAAACTGGAAAAGATGCTGGGCGCCACCGTGGGCGACATCATGAGCCCCAAGCCGGTGACCGTCTCCCCGGACACCCCGATGCCCCGGCTCGCCGCCCTGATGGCCAAGCAGAAGGTGCATACCCTGCCGGTGCTGGAGGCGGGAAAGATCGTGGGGATTATCGGCAAGATAGACCTGGTCCGGGCCCTGGCCCGGGAGTGGGCCGGTGAGGAGGCCGGTGAGGGGGCCGGTGAGGCCCGTTGAGTATGTGACGAACTCACCCCGGGAGACCAGGAGCCTGGCGGCTCGCTTGGCAGCCCGGCTGGCCCCGGGGGATATCATCGCCCTGAATGGCGAACTGGGCAGCGGTAAGACCGAGTTCGTCCATGGCCTGGCCCAGGGGCTGGGGGTGCCGGCCTCAGTGGCGGTGGCCTCCCCCAGCTTCACCCTGGTCCATGAGTACCCCGGCCGGGTGCCGCTGGTACACCTGGACCTGTACCGCCTGGAGGACCTCCCCGCCGAGCTGCTGCCGGACCTGGAGGAGTATCTCTCCGGGGAGCTGGTGCTGGCGGTGGAATGGGCCCAGCGCCTGGCCGGGCTGCTTCCCCTGGACTACCTGGAAGTGCGGCTGGCCATCCTCAACGAGAGCCAGCGGCAACTCACCTTCCTGGGTCATGGCCGCCGGGGGCGGGAATTGTTGGAGAATCTGAAATAGAAAACCGAAAGCAGAAAACGGAAAACTGCCCCTTAGGAGAGTCCGAATGGCCAAAATCAGCGCCCGGCGCCGCTCGCTGTTGGAAAATCCTGAAGAGGTCTTAAATCTGGCCCAAGGCCTGCTGGAGCAGGGGAAACTCCACTGGAAGTGGCTGGCCCTGGGTCTGGCGCTGGTTTCGCTGGCCCTGGCCGCCTGGGCCATCCACGCCGGCATTAAGGGGCGCCAGGAAGAGCAGGCGGCCGCCGCCCTGGCACAGGTGCGTCCCAGGCTGACCGGAGAGGCCGGGTCCGAGGCCGCCCAGGCCCTGGAGCGGGTGGTCCGGGACTACCCCGGCAGCCGCGGAGCTCGGGAGGCCCAGTTGCTGCGGGCCAATCTCCTGTACCACCTGAAAAATTACCCCGAGGCCGCCAATGCCTACGAATCCCTGCTCAATAGCGGCGACCCCGCCTGGGATGCCTTGCTCAACGAAAGCCTCAGTTACTGCTACGAGGGGCTGGGCGACTATAAAAAGGCGGCGGCAACCTTGAAGGCTGCCCATTCACAGCTACCCGGGTCCTTAAGCAGCGAGATCAGCCAGCGCCTGGCCTTACTCCTGGAGCAGGCCGGCGACTATCCCGCGGCCGCGGTTTACTGGGAAATGCTCCTGAATCAACCCGGCTCGCCACTGCTGGTTCCCTACCTGAAGGAAAGGCTCAGGGCCGACGAGGCCCGGGGGAAGAAATAGCCGTACTCCATCTCTCTTCACTTCTTGGTCGCCAGCCTGGCCTTTACCATCCCGAGGTTCAATTGCACCAGGGGCGCCAGCTCCTGGTCGCCGTAAACCTCCTCGGCGGGGCGGAAGGCCAGGCAGAGGTCCTCCACGCCGCACACCCGGTTCACCTTCACCCGGTAGCCCCGGGCCCGGGGCAGGGCCTTCTCCAGGTAGTTCAGGGCCTCCCCATATTTCTGCTCCTTCGCCATGACGGCCGCGAGATTGTTCAGGACCAGGGGGTTATTGGGGTCCTGCTTCAGAAGCTTTTCGAAGATGGACTTGGCCTGGTCCAGCTTGCCCGCCTCCAGAAGATCATAGCTCGAAACAAGCATCTGCTGGATCATGGCCTGGTCACCCTGCCCCGGGGCAGAAGCGGTCCCGGCCAGCAGCAGGCTCACCAGGAGCGGCAGGACGGTTAGTCGGAGAAGCCTCATCTCTCTCCCTCATTTTCACGGGGACTTTCTTTAAAAATAAGGGGGCTGAGTACCGCTGTCAATCTCCCCAGCCCCAAGCGCCAGGTTCCAGCCTTTACCGAAAACCGAAAACTGAAAACCCCAAAAAAAAAAGGCCCCGGAAAGGGGCCAAAAAGGGGCGGCAGTTTAAGGATCGTTTACCTCAGGCCTTTGCCAGGGATGGGAGCTGCTTCCATCATCCCTTTGACCATCTCCATGTTCATCTTGACTAAAGGCCCCAGATCCTGATCGCCCTTTTCTCCAGAGACCGGCATGAGGGCCACGCAGATGTTGCCCACGGTGCACACCCGGTTGACCGCAACCATGTAGCCTTGGGCCTTGGGAAGGGCCTGATTCAAATAGGTATCGGCCTTATCGAATTTTTTCATGCCGACCATCGCCGCGGCCAGGTTATTCAGGGCCACAGGGTTGCCGGGGTCCTTGGCCAGGACCTGATCCAACAGTTTCTGGGCCTGGGCGTATTTTCCATGAGAGATCAGGGTATAGCTATTATTAATGGCCGTGCCTTCATCGGCGGCCAAGGCCATGCCCGCCCCGCACAGGGCCAGGACCAGCGCCAGGCAAATGACTTTAATCTGCATCCGTTTCATATCGCTCTCCCTTTAAAGGTTAAAAATGCCAAATTTGGTAAGTATGAGCCGCCCTTACGTCATAAGGTAATTACTGTTCTCCCCTTGTCAAATAATATCCCCGGATATTTCGGGACTGATGGCGGATTTTTCGGCAGCTCGCCCCTGACGGCCCGGATTCCTCCGGGGCCAGCGAAGGGGTAACCAGGAGAAGTAGATTATTTAAGGGGTTAGCAAACAGGTCCGGCGCCCCGGAAATCAGTCCCGCAGGCGGGGGTCAATGGCCTCCCGGATGCCTTCGCCCAGGAGGTTGTAGCTCATCACTGTCACCAGGATCGCCAGGCCGGGAAAGACCGAGAGCCACCAGGCGATCTCGATATTGTCCTTGCCCATGGTGAGCATGTTGCCCCAACTGGGGGTGGGGGGCTGCACCCCCAGGCCCAGGAAGCTCAGGGCGCTCTCCACCAGGATGGCCCCGGCCACCCCCAGGGTGGCGGAGACCATCACCGGAGTCAGGGCGTTGGGCAGCAGGTGCCGCCAGATGAGGCGGGCGTCCGAGGCTCCCAGGGCCCGGGCCGCCACCACGAATTCCCGCTCCCGCAGGGAGAGAAACTCCGCCCGTACCAGCCGCGCCACCCCCATCCAACTGGTGAGGCCGATGACCGCCATGATGTTCCAGATGCTGGGCCCCAGCACCGCGATCACCGCCAGGATCAGGAAGATCGTGGGGAAACAGAGCATCAGGTCCACCAGGCGCATGAGGATCTGGTCCAGCCACCCGCCGTAGTAACCCGCCAGGGCCCCCACCAGCACGCCGATCAGGGTGGCGATCCCCACCGCCACAAAGCCCACCAGCAGCGAGACCCGGGCGCCAAAGATGATGCGGCTCAAGACATCCCGGCCCAGGGTGTCGGTGCCCAGCAAGTGGGCCGGGCTGGGCGGCATGAGCACCTGCTTCAGGTCAATAAAGTCGGGGTCGTAGGGGGCCAGCCAGCGGGCCAGCAGGGCCACGGCAAACAGGCCCAGGACCAGGGCCAGGCCGCTTATCGCCAGGCGGTTGCGCCAGAGACGAACCCAGGATTCGCTGATTCTCACGATCATCCCATCCTGATCCGCGGGTCCGCCAGTCCGTAAGCCAGGTCCGCCAGCAGGTTGCCCAGCAGGGTGAGGAAGGCCACGATGACCAGCTCTCCCATTACCACCGGATAATCCCGGGCCATCACCGCCCACCAAAGCAACTGCCCCATGCCGGGAATGGCGAAGATGGTCTCGAAGATGACGCTGCCGCCAATGAGGCCCGGCAGGCTGAACCCCAGTATGGTGATCACCGGCATCAAGGCATTGCGCAGGGCGTGTTTGAAGATGACCACCCGCTCCGGCAGCCCTTTGGCCCGGGCGGTGGTGATGTAGTCCTGGCCAAGCACCTCCAGCATGCTGCCCCGCATGTAGCGGGACACGCCGGCCAGGCCCATGAAGGCGGACCCCAGCACCGGCAGGGTGACGTGGGCCCCCAGGTCCCTA
>JBEKDQ010000223.1:0-4455 GCA_050014275.1 Desulfobaccales bacterium
CCCCACCGGTCTTTTCATAATTTATGGGTGGGCCGAAGGCCCATGAATGACTGCCTTGTAAATTTTCTGAGTATGCGGAATATCCACCCTCTGGTAGTCGGTTCCCGCGCCGCCGAGGGCGGCGGCGCTAGATTTTCATGATTTACGGGTGAGCCAGGGGCTCACGGGCGACTGTTCAGAAATATGCAATTTTTTCCCCCTCAGGGGGGCCAGGGGGGCCGTATCCCCTGATTCCGAGATTTTTCATATTTTATGTATTTTTGGTAAGGGGAGTTTTTTTTCGACTCACTTCGGATTAAATCGGTTCCGCTACCGACCGCCTGAGAATTCCCAAGGAGGTAGACTTTAATGAAATTGGCCATCATCGGGGCAGGCTATGTCGGTCTGGTGACCGGGGCCTGCTTTGCCGAAATGGGTAACGACGTCATTTTGGTGGACTCGGAGGTCACCAAGGTCGAGGCCCTGGAGCAGGGGGGCATCCCCATTTACGAGCCGGGGCTGGAGGACTATGTCAAGCGCAATGTCCGGGACAACCGCCTGAGGTTCACTACCGACCTGGCCATTGCGGTGCAGCAGAGCTTGGTCTGCTTCATCGCGGTGGGCACCCCCCAGGACCGGGACGGCTCGGCCGACCTGTCCATGGTCCTGCAGGTGGCCCGGGAGATTGGCCGCCACATGAATGGCTACAAGGTGATCGTGGAGAAATCCACGGTGCCGGTGGGCACCGCGGTCCAGGTGCGCCGGGTCATCCAGGAGGAACTGGCCGCCCGGGGCGAGGTCCTGGAATTTGACGTGGTCTCCAACCCGGAATTCCTTAAGGAAGGCACCGCCCTGGACGACTTCATGAAACCGGACCGGGTGGTGGTGGGCTGCGACGACGTCCGGGTGGGAGAGTTGATGAAGGAGCTTTATGGACCCTTCGTGCGCACCAACGCCCCCATCATCATCATGGACGTGGTTTCCGCCGAACTCACCAAGTACGCCGCCAACGCCTTTTTGGCCACCAAGATCTCCTTCATCAACGAAATGGCCAACATCTGCAGCCGCACCGGGGCCGATATCAAAATGATCCGCCAGGGCATCGGCTCCGACCGCCGCATCGGCCCCCTCTTCCTGTTCCCCGGCCTGGGCTATGGCGGTTCCTGTTTTCCCAAGGACATGCAGGCCCTGATTCACACCGCCAGGTCCCGGGGCTACACCCCCCGCATCCTGGAAGCCGCGGAGGCCGTCAACCAGGATCAGCGGCGGAACTTTGTTGAACGCATCGCGGATTATTACCACGGCGATCTGAAGGGGCGGGTCTTTGCTCTGTGGGGACTCTCCTTCAAACCTCAGACCGATGACATTCGGGAGGCCCCGGCCCTCGCCCTCATTGCCAACCTGGCGGCAGCCGGGGCGCGCCTTCAGGCCCACGACCCCGAGGCCATCGCGGCCACCCGCCAATACCTCGGGAACCAGGAGGCCGTCAGTTTTGCCGCCTCCAGCTACGATGCCCTGGAGGGGGCCGATGCCCTCATCATCTGTACCGAATGGGCCAGGTTCCGGGAGCCGGACTTCGACCGGATCAAATCCCTACTGAAGGCCCCGGTGATTTTCGACGGCCGTAACCTTTACCAGGCTGATAAGATGGCCAAGCTGGGGTTCAGGTACTTTTACACCGGCCAGCCGGTAAACGGCCAATAAGCCAGGCGTTTCCGGGGGGATATCCGCAGTAGTGTCCGGCCAGATTGTGGCATTTCAGTTTCTCGTTCCCAAACTCCCGCTTGGGAACGAATCTTGAGCCTGCGCCCTGCTTGGGCCAGATCTTACGAAGCAAGGAGCGGAGCCGGCAGTGTTCCGGAGCAAGTCAGGCGGCGGTAGCGAAGATTTGGGTATCGGGGAGGAGTTGCGGCGCCTGGACGTCTCCGGCTTCTCCGCCCTGCGGGTCCTGGTGGTCGGGGATTTCATGCTGGACGAGTACCTCTGGGGGCGGATTTCGCGCATCTCCCCGGAGGCGCCGGTGGCGGTGGTGGACGTGGAGCGGGAAACCCGCACCCTGGGTGGCGCCGGCAACGTGGTCCACAACCTGGTGGCCCTGGGGGCCCAGGCGGAAGTCCTGGGATTGGTAGGCGACGACCATCCCGGCAGCCTGTTGCGCCGGGAGCTTTGCCGGTTAGGAGTGGACGACGCCGGCCTCTTCACCGACCCGCAGCGGCGTACCTCCCGCAAGACCCGGGTCATGGGCGACACCCAGCAGGTGGTGCGCATCGACCGGGAATCCCGCAGCCCGGCCGGCCCGGATTTCCTGGCGGCGGCCGCCAGCTTTCTCCAGGACCGCCTGCCGCGGCTCTCCGCCATCGTCCTGTCCGATTACGGCAAAGGGGTCCTCACCGCCCCATTGCTGCAGGAGGTCATCAGACGGGGGCGCAGTCAGGGGGTGCCGGTGGTGGTGGACCCCAAGAGTTCGGATTTCCCGGATTTCTCCAGTTACGCCGGGGCCACGGTCATCACCCCTAACCGCAAGGAAGCGGAACTGGCCGCCGGCCACTCCCTGTCCCGCTGGGAGCAACTGGTCCGGACCGGGGCCGGACTCCGGCAGGACCTGGGTCTGGACCATCTGCTGATTACCCTGGGGGCCGAGGGCATGCTCCTCTTCCCCCGGCAAGGCCCAGAGCTGCACATTCCCACCCGGGCCCAGGAGGTCTTCGACGTCTCCGGGGCCGGGGACACGGTGGCCGCGGTCGTAGCCCTGGGGCTGGCCTGCTGGGGCAACCCTGTGCTGGCCGCCATGGTGGCCAACATCGCCGCCGGCGTGGTGGTGGGCAAGGTGGGCACCACCCCCATCTTCCGGGCGGAGTTGGAGCGGGAGCTGGGAAGCCGGTCCGCCGGCCTGGAGGATAAGATCCTGGGATTGGCCGAACTGGGCCTCAAGGTGTCCCATCTCCAGGCCCTGGGTCGGAAGGTGGTCTTCACCAACGGCTGCTTTGACCTGCTCCACGCCGGCCACATCAAATTCCTGGAGGATTCCCGGCGCCTGGGAGACCTCCTGGTGGTGGCCCTGGACAGCGACGCCTCGGTGCGTCTGGTGAAAGGGGAGGGCCGCCCGGTCATCGGCGAAGCTCAACGCTTGCGCATCATGGCGGCCCTGGAAGCGGTGGACTACGTTACCCTGTTTGAGAGCTCCCGGTTGCCGGAAATCCTGGCCGGCCTCCAACCGGACATCCTTACCAAGGGGAGCAATTACCCGGAGGCCCAGGTGGCTGGGCGGGAGATCGTCCAGGCCTACGGCGGGGAGGTCCGGCTCCTCCCGGTCACCGAACCCGTATCGGTCTCGAACCTCATCCAGCGCATCAAAAACGGCCAGGGAGGCTCATAGCGGAAATTAGTCCACCGGTTCGGCTGCGGTCAAGCCGCGATGGCGCCCGGGAGACAAGGCTGAAAGGGGCGCCCACCAAGTAGTGTCCGCAACAAAATTGCATGGAGAAGCATACTGTCCTGAAAAGTTCCTGAGTATGTGCGATACCCACCCTCTGATAGCTGGTTCCCGCGCCGCCGGGAGCGGCGGCGCTACATTTTCATGATTTACGGCTGAGCTAGCCCTCATGAGCGACTGTTCCCTCAATTGATTCTATTTTTCCAGGTATACAAGGAAGTGGGCTCTGCCCACCAATTCCTTAAAAATCTATTCCTCAAAATCAAATTTGAGATCGAGATTTTCCCCCCAACCACCCTGGTAGAGGTCCGCCTGGCAAATTTCCGGAGCTGGAACACGGCCAGCCCCCGGGAGAGTTCATGTAGGATGGGACTGCCCACCAATTCCTTGCCGAGCTCCACCCAGTTGAAGTAATCGCATGTTTTCGGGTCTGCGAATAATCTCCTTTTTGAAAAGCAACCACCATAAAGAATAAGGTGCCGCCCGATGCTTTGCATCTTAGGTAAGAAGGCAATTTTATTAAATTAATTGGTGGGCAGTGCCCACCCCACATTTTTTCTCAGGTTTCCGGGAACTAACTAACAAGTTCATCATAGTTTCCCGATCCAAGCAGGTGATTCATTGAAGTTACAGGGGTTCGGGTGATGGGTGGCTTCGTGAGCCGTCCATATCCCCCCTCACTTTGTCCCCCAAGCCTTCCACCGGAATCCTCTCTTTCTCTCTAAAAATCCACGTACTCGTCGCGACTCAGGCCTCGCAGGTGGCACGTGTCGTTGAGTGACACGATCTGCCAGGTGCCGCCCGTCCAATGGAAGCGGTTGATGGCGGTGGTGTCCTGGCCGATGCGCCAGAAGTTCGAGTTATCCAGGCCGATGAAGGCGGCGATGAGGACCTTGTTCACCGCCCGGTGGGCTGCCAGCAGGACGATCTGGTCCGGGTGGCGGGCCACCACCCCGGCCACCGCGGCCAGCCCCCGTTGCTTCACCTCTTCCAGGGTTTCACCCTGGGGAAAGCGCACGGGGTGGGGGGCGGTCTCCCAGCGG
>JBEKDQ010000224.1:0-4452 GCA_050014275.1 Desulfobaccales bacterium
GGCGTCACCTCCCGGGGCCGGCGTCACCTGGAGCACCTGACTGCCATGGTGCGCCAGGGCCATCAGGCCTGGAACGTCTTCGTGGTACAGCGGCAGGATGCCAGCCACATGCGCCCGGCGGCCCAGGTGGATCCGGCCTACGCCCGGGAACTATCCGCGGCCGCGGCCCAGGGGGTCGGCATCCTGGTGCTCCAGGAAAAAGTCAACCCCCCGGAAATTACCCTTGCCTCGACCCTACCCTTTGAATTAACATAATCTTCTGGAAGAAATACTTCCTAACCCCAGGATGCTCTTGGATGAGCGCCGCCATGCTCAAGAATAACATCCATATCCTCACTGGAAACTCCAACCCCGAGTTGGCTCGCAATATTTGCGAACACCTCTCCCTGCCCCTGGGGGAGGCCCTGGTCACTAACTTTAGTGACGGGGAGATTCGCGTGGAGATCAGCGAGAATGTCCGGGGCCATGACATCTTCGTCATCCAGTCCACCAGTCCCCCCACCAACCGTAACTTGATGGAGTTGCTGATCATGATCGACGCGGTGAAACGGGCTTCAGCCCGGCGCATCACCGCGGTCATCCCCTATTTCGGCTATGCCCGCCAGGACCGCAAGGTGCATCCCCGGGTGCCCATCACCGCCAAGCTGGTGGCCGATCTGCTTTCCACCGCCGGGGCCCACCGGGTCCTCACCATGGACCTGCACGTTGGCCAGATCCAGGGCTTTTTCAACATCCCGGTGGATAACCTCTACGCCTCTCCCATCATGATCCCTTATATCCGGGAAAATTTCCAGGATGACCTGGCCATCGTTTCCCCCGATGCCGGGGGGGTGCCCCGGGCCCGGGCCTACGCCAAACGCCTGACTGCCTCCCTGGGATTGATCGACAAACGCCGGGATGCCCCGGGCAAGGCCAAGGCCATGAACCTCATCGGTGAAGTTTTTGGCAAGGAGGTGGTCATCATGGACGACATCATCGACACCGGCGGCACCCTGTCCGAGGCGGCCGCGGTCATTATGCAGCGCGGCGCCCTCAACGTCAACGCCTGCTGCACCCACGCGGTGCTCTCCGGGCCGGCGGTCAAGCGGGTCATGGAGTCCCCCCTCAACCGCCTGGTGGTCACCGACACCATCCCTTTGGGCGAGGCCGCCAGAAAGTGCCCGAAGATCGTGCCGCGGCCGGTGGCCCCCCTCTTCGCCCAGGCCATCCTGCGCATTCACCAGGAAGATTCCATCAGCTCACTCTTTGAGATCCAGTTCTAAAAAGGGGAAAAACTGCGGCTTCGAGCGGACTCCATCCGCCCGGCCAGCCTCACCCCCGGCCTCCCGCCGCAGGCCCGGGTGGACCCACGCCTTCCCCGATACCTGAGCCAGCCTTGGGGCCCATTAGGCGCCTTTTGGGTGCGTGGGCGCACCCTGCGAAACTTGTGGAGGCCTGGGGGACGCTCCCCTAAAGAGGGCGGTTCCTTGCCATCCTGCCCAGGCTGGGCTCCGGTGCTCCTCCCTCTGGGGCTCATCATTACCCACACAAGCTTTAGGGGACGCGGGGCTTCCTCCTCTCTCCCACTGGTGGGCAATGATGAGCCTGTTGGGGTGAAGCACCCCTGGGCTGGGGAAAAAGTCCCGAAGCCGCCGCGGATCCTGCCCGGCGCCCGGGGTGGCCAACGTTTGAGAAAATTTTCATTTATTTAAGGATTGCAACTATTTTAATTGACGGAGTAATTATTTCCCGGCTATCATGGCTTTGGCAGGACCTTTGCACATAAAATCAAGATAATAATCCTTACGAAGAAGGAGGTGGTGCGTCCGCGGTTAAACTGAAGTGCCATTCATTTACTTTTGATCAGCAGGCTTTTTCTAAGTCATTATTTCAGGAGGGAGCAAATGGCAGATAAAGTTCCAGGAAAGGCGTGGGTAGTTGTCTTCGCCGGCACCGCAGTCAATCTCTGTTTGGGAATCCTGTACGCCTGGAGCGTCTGGTCAGTAAACTTGGTTCCAAAAGACCTTAAATTGGCCGGCACGGTGATGAGCGGCTTGAATGAAGGTTGGGTCTATCTGACCAATGCCGAGGCGGCTACCCCGTTTTCCTTATGCGTTATCATCTTTACCTTGTTGATGATCCCGGGGGGCAAAATTCAGGATAAATTCGGCCCCAAGGTGGGCGCCATCACCGGCGGCCTGTTTCTGGCCCTGGGTTGCATCATCGCTGGCCTCATGAAGAGCTATGCCGGCTTGATCATTGGGTTCGGCATCTTCGGCGGCATCGGCATGGGCATCGGCTACGCGGCGCCCACCCCTGCGGCCCTGAAATGGTTCGGCCCTCATAAGCGGGGCCTCGTCGCCGGCCTGGTGGTGGGCGGCTACGGCGGCGCCGCCCTGTATATTTCACCCCTGGCCGCTTATCTATTGGCTACTGGCGGCATCACTTACAGCTTCGTGACCTTGGGAATCCTGTTTGGCGTAGTCACCATCATCGCCGGCAGTCTCCTGGCCTGGCCGGAACCCGGTTATGTGCCGCCGGCGCTAGTCGTTAAAGCCGGGGCGGCCAAAGCCGCCGGCACCTTGGTGGATTGGGCTCCGAGCGAAATGGTGAAGACCGGGCAGTTTTATGCCCTGGTCTTGATGTTCATCGGGTCCACCCAGTCTGGCCTGCTGATCATCGCCAACGCCGCCGGCATGCTGGCCACCACAGCCAAGGCGATTCCCTTCTTCGCTGCCAATGCCTGGATCCTGGCCTCCTACGGCGGTCTGATTAACGCCTGCGGCCGGGTGGGCACGGGCCTTTACTCCGATAAGATCGGCCGGACCAATGCTTACACCCTCAACTGCATCGTCTCGGCCTTCTGCCTCTTTTTGATGCCTTCCATCATCGGGGCCAAGAGCATCTTCTTCTTGTTCGTCGCCGTTGGCATCGCCTACTGGCAGTATGGCGGCGGGCTGGCCCTGATGCCCTCGTTCACCGCGGATTTCTTTGGGCCCAAGAACCTGGGGATGAATTACGGCCTGGTGTTCCTCGGCTGGGGCGGCGGTTTCTTCATGGCCCGGCTGGGCGGTTCCATTAAAGACTGGACCGGCTCCCTGAGCTATGCCTTCTACATTTCGGCCTGCTTGCTGATCGTAGCGGTTATCATCTCCCAGATGACCAAGCGGCCGCTGCTGGAGCACGAAAGATAACCATCCAGCCAATGCGCCCTGCCCAGGGGTTTGCTTTTAGCCGTTAATCAGGGAAACTGAGAAGGCAGGAGAGTTCCTGCCTTCTCTATCTTTTTGGCCATTAAGGGATAGCGAGCATGACCTCCGGCAGCTGGCCTGTCCCTTTCCTCATCGATCCCCAGCACCTTGCAGTGGATGCGGTGGTGTCTTTTTGCGTTTCGGTATTGCTGGCCGTCAACATTAATGCCGAGGCGCAGGCCTTTGCCGCCACCTTCCTGGGCGACGCCCGGGTCAATCCCAAGGACCGCTTCCATTTCAACGCCTTTTTGCACCTGAGCATTCTCGGGACCATCTGTTACCTGGTGGGAGGATTCGGCTGGCCCCGCATGATTGACCTCGATCCCGGTAAATTCAGACATCCCCGGGTTTACACGGTGCTCAGCCGCTTCGCCGGGCCTCTGGCCAACCTGCTCCTGGCCGGCATCGCCGGCAGCATCGTGACCATCATGAACTCCTTCGGATGGAACCCCCGAGTCTTTTTGATGGTAGTCGGGGTCAATGTCACCACGGCCGTCTACAACCTGATCATCCTGCCGCCGCTGGGCGCCGGGGTCCTGGTGCAGGAAATGATCCCGCCTGGATATGCCACCCTCCGGCGCACCTTTTGGCAGGCAGGGCCCTTCCTCATCCTGGCCCTGGCGCTGCTGGAGCGCCTCAGCCCCCACGGCATCGTCGGCCCCTACCTCAACCCCCTGATCGTGGCCATTTTCAATTTTATCCAGGGCCTTTAGCTGCCTGCGATCGTCAGGCGGGGTAAAGGGCGAGGCTTGCCCCCGCTATTTTTCGGAATAGTTGCTCATGAACCCTTGGCTCACCCATAAAGTAAATTATGAAATGTAGCGCCGCCGTCCCCGGCGGCGCCGGAAGCGGCTGCCAGAGGGTGGGGGTATCCCACATACTCAGGAACTTTTCAGGACAGTCGCTCATGGACCTTTGGCCCCAACCATAAATTATGAGAAGGCCGGTGGGCCGGGCGTCTCGCCCGCCTCTCAGTCCGCACCGGCGAGACGCCTGTGCCACCAATTCTTCACAACTTTTCAGGGCAGTCGCTCATGAGCCTTCGGCTCACCCGTAAATCATGAAAATGTAGCGCCGCCGCCCCCGGCGGCGCGGGAACCGGCTACCAGGGGGTGGATATTCCGCATACTCAGAAAATTTACAAGGCAGTCATTCATGAGCCTTCGGCTCACCCATAAATTATGAAAAGTTTGAGCCAGTATGCTAATCTGGTTTCACCAAC
>JBEKDQ010000225.1:0-4430 GCA_050014275.1 Desulfobaccales bacterium
GGCGGCCGATCTTGGTGGATCCGGATACCCCAACCTGGGCCACCAGCAGGGAATGCTCTCCCACCTCAACGTTGTGGGCCAGGTGCACCAGGTTGTCCATCTTGGTGCCTCGGCCGACGCGGGTCTCCCCCAAGGCGCCCCGGTCAATGGTGCAACTGGCGCCGATTTCCACCTCGTCTTCGATGACCACGGTACCTAATTGGGGGATCTTCTCATTGCCGGCCGCGGTGGGGACAAAGCCAAAGCCGTCGGCGCCAATAACCGTGCCGCTGTGGATGATGCAGCGCCGCCCTACCCGGCAACGCTCCAGGATGGTGACGTTGGGGTAGATGAGGGTGCCGGCCCCGAGGTGCACCTCATCCCCCAGGAAGCAGCCGGGCATGATGGTTACCTCGTCTTCCAGGTGAACCCGGTTGCCAATAAATACCAGGGGGGCGATGGAGACTTCCCGGCCCAGTTCCAGGTCCCGCCCCAGGCAGGATTGGTCACTAACGCCGGGCCAGCGCCGCCGGGGTGGGGCAAATAAGGCCGCCACCCGGGCGTAGGCCAGATAGGGGTTGGGCACGATGATTAGCGGCCGGTCCAGGTCCTTCAGGTCCGGGCCCACGATGAAGGCCCCGGCCCTGCTGGCGCCGGCCTGGCGGGCAAAGCGCCTCTGGGCGATGAAGGTGATCTCCCGGGGAGTGGCACGGTCAATGGCGGCGATGCCCTCCAGCACCAGGTCCGGGGGACCGTGCAGTTCCCCCTGCAGCCGGGCCGCCAATGCTCCCAGGGTTAGTTTCATGCAGTAATTTACTGGCCGAAGGCGCTGCGCAGCTTGTCCGTGACATCCAGGCTCTTATTGCTGATCAGTACCGTCGACTTATCCAGGATCAGATCCAGCTTTTCTTCCTTGGAAACCTGTACCAGGGCCTGCTCCAGCTTCTTGGTCAAGGGAGCGAACTGGCTTTGCCGAAATTGGGCCAATTGTTTGTCGGCATCAGCCGCCTGCTTATCGAAGTCCGCCATCTTCTTTTCCAGTTCCTGGCCTTTCGCCCTTCTGGCATCTTCCTTCATCAGCGAAGCCTGTTTCTGGAATTCCTCCACCTGGCGGGTCAGGTCCTGGCGCTTGCTCCCCAGGGGGCGGCTCAACTCATCAGCTTTCCTTTTGATGGCTTCCTGGATCCGTTTACCTTCGGAAGAGTTCATCAATATGGAATTAGTGTCTGCGACACCGATTTTCAATTCGGCCGCCAGGGCTGTCAACGGCCCGAAGATCATGGTCAAGACAATTAAGGCGGTGATTACCAATTTGGACATGTAAACCTCCTGTTGAGTTCGGTTAATGGTTAACTCCCGGGGGAGGCCAGCCCTTCGCGGCCGGGAGATGTGCTGCTTAAGGGGCGAACCAGGTCCCCTTTATTTATGGGGTTATATACTTCATGCTCACATTTGCTTTTAGTTCAAGGTTCAAGGTTAAATATGCCTATGTTCAACTTTGACCCTTGAACTAATCAGGAAAATGTGCATCACGCATATAGTTCCCTTTATTTAGGGGGCGCCCATGGCAAACTTCTTCAGGATACGCCGGGACTTGACCCTAAATTAGAATGAGGAGCCCATGGTGAATTCCCAAACGTTCGACCTCTCAAAGGACTTCTGGGTCAGGTTGTAGCCCCATTCGACCCGGAGCGGCCCCATGGGCGAGAACCATCGGAAGCCGACGCCCGTGGTCGGCCGCAGGAACGGCTCTATCTGGCCGGGGCCGTAAACGTTGCCGGCATCAAAAAAGATGGTGCCCATGACGCCCAGCTTCTTGATTAGGGGGAAGCGATATTCCGAATTCAACTGGATGAACTTATCGCCGCCAACACGCTCATTTGCAAAGGCCGGATCCCGGGGGCTAATATCAGCATATTTAAAGCCGCGGATGGTGTCAATCCCCCCGAGATAGAACTTTTCATAAACCGGCAGGTCCCCATAGGGCAGGGCATTCATGTATCCCGCCCGGGCGTGCAGGAGGCCCACGCTGCCCCACTTAAGAGGGAAATACCAGCCGGATTCCGCTACGTAGCGCGTATAGGCGACGGCGCCGCCGATGCCGGCAAATTCCACGGAGACGCTGTTATCCGATCCCTTGGTGGGGGAAAACAGGGAGTCCCGGGAGTCCCGGCGCAAGGTCAGGGAGGTGGAACTGGTGCTGTGAATCTTGGCTGCCGCCGAGATGAGCGGGTCGGGATTGGGGCCCAGGTCCGAGAGTGTCACGTATTCATAACGGTACATCCAAAAGAGGCGAGTGTACTGCCACATCAGGGGATGGCTCAGGCGCAGATCCCCGCCGCTGGTTTTGCGATCATATTCTGTGTAGAGGCGCTCCCAGTTAAAGGCATCAATGCCGAAACTCAGGGGCCGGTCGAAGAGATAGGGCTCGGTGAAAGAGGCCCGGAAGCGGTGGGAAATTGCCCCGATCATTCCCTCGACCTTGACCTGCTCTCCCCGGCCAAACAGGTTGTTCTGGCTGATCTGCACCATACCCACCACCCGGTCCTGGGTGCTGTATCCGGCCCCCACCCCAAAGGTGCCGGTAGGCCGCTCTTTCACGGTGACCTTCAGATTCATGTGGTTAGGGCTGGAACCCGGGGAGGTGCTAAAGTTCACGTCTTCAAAATACTCCAGGCGCCGCAGGTTCTTGATGCTCTCCTTGAGATTGGTGGCGGAGAAGAGGTCTCCCTCATAAACCCGCAGCTCCCGCCGAATTACCTTGTCCCGGGTCTTGACGTTGCCGGCGATTTCGATGCGTTCGAAATAGACTTTGTTGCCTTTATGGATGTCGAAGGTCACATCCACCTTGAGGGCCTGGTCATCTTCCTTGATCAGGGGGTTGATATCGGCGTTGGCATAGCCCTTGTCCGCATATAAGTCGGACAGGGTGGTGAGATCCGTTTGCAGCATCTCCCGGCTGTAAATCTTCGCCTTGGGGATCGCGATCTTCTCTAGGAGCTGTTTTTTATCTTCCAGAAGGTCCCCCTTTAAGTCCACCGTACCCACATGGTATTCCGGCCCTTCCTGGATCGGGAAGGTGATGTAGATATATTTACCCTTGATGTCGATCTTGGGATCGCCCACCTTGGCCTTGATGTAGCCGTGGTTGTAATAAAACGACGCCAGCTTTTCCACGTCCCGCTCCAGCTTGTCCTTGTCCAATTTCCCCGACCCGGTGATCCAGTTGACTGCAAAGAAAAAAGATTTTTCTTTGGTCTCCATCACACCCCGGAGTTCCTTGGGCTTGAAGTGTTTGTTACCCACAAAGTTGATCTCTTTAACCATCTTCTTGCCGCCTTCGTCGACGTGCAGCACCAGATTGACTTCAGTCGGGGTAACGGGTACCAATTCATAGTCGACCCGGGCTTCATAGAAACCCTTCTCCCGGTAGACGTTCTGGACTTTGGTGATGCCCCCCTTAATGGTGTTTTCCGAGGCCACCGAGAAAGGTTTGATGTCCATGGACTCCTTGATCTTGTCCGTTTTTATCTGGTGGTTGCCTTTAACGACGATCTCTTTAATGGCTGGTTTCTCCTTCACCAGGACCGTGAGGACCTTGCCCTCCGGGGTATCGCTGATATCCAACTTCACGTCGGTGAAGTAGCCCATCTTATAGATGGCCTTTAAATCCTCCCGGAGGCGGGCGGGATTGGCGGTCTCTCCCTCCCGGGTCTGCATCACTCCCAGGATAGCGTCTTTTTCGATGCGGCGGTTGCCCTTGACATCGATGCGGGAGACCCGCGTTTTGCCAAGGATTTTGAAGCTCAATTCTTGAGCCATCTGACGGCTGAGGCCGGTGAGGGCCTTGAGTCCGGTAGCCTGGAGCTTCAGAGTGGCCGGGGCCGCCCGGCCGCTCAGATCCAGGAGCCGGCCTTCCAGGGAAAGGGCCTCGCCTACCTTCACCAGGGTGCCGTAAATGACCATGTCGGCCCCCAGCTTGCTGCCGATCTCCTGGACCCGGGCATCATTCAGGGGTTCTTTCAGGGCGGCGAGTTGCCGCTTCAAGTCCTCCTGGGGGACCGTGGAAAAGCCATCGGTCTTAAGACGCTCCAGGATCTCCTGTTGCACCTCGTCACCCAGAGTTTCCAAAGGTTCCCGGCTGGCCACGGCAAAGGGGAAGACCGCCACCTTCTTCAGGGCCACCTCTGGTTCCTGCGCCAGGGCCGGCGGAGTCAGGGCCAAAGCCGCCAGCAGGACTAAAATTATGAGCCTGTGCGACACATTATTCTCCCTGTAGAATCACGGCTTTGCCATCCACCAGGGTTATACGCCGGTTCAGGGTTCGAGCCAACTCCTGGTTATGAGTGACAATTACGGAGGTGAGGCCCCGTTCGTGATTGAGTTCCAGGATGAGTTCCTGCACCCTGGCGCCGCTCTTGGGATCCAGGTTGCCGGTGGGTTCGTCCGCC
>JBEKDQ010000226.1:0-4428 GCA_050014275.1 Desulfobaccales bacterium
TCAACCACGCCAAGGCCGCAGGAGTGCCATTAGTGGTGGCGGTCAACAAGATTGACAAAGCCAACGCCAACCCCGAGCGGGTCAAACGGGAGTTGGGGAACTATGGGGTGGTTTCCGAGGAATGGGGTGGCGATGTCCTGTTTGCCGAGGTATCCGCCAAAAAAGGTATCGGCATCCAGGAGTTGCTGGAGAAGATTCTGCTGCAAGCGGAAATCCTGGACCTTACCGCCTCTCCAGAGGCGCCGGCTTCCGGCCGCATCATCGAATCCCGGCTGGACAAAGGCCGGGGCCCGGTGGGCACCGTCCTGGTGCAGCAAGGCAGCCTGAAGGTAGGCGACTACTTTGTCTGCGGTTCCCAGTACGGCCGGGTGCGGGGGATATTTGACGACCAGGGCCACAAGCTGGATGAGGTGACTCCAGGACTGCCGGTAGAGGTTCAGGGATTCAATGGCATCGCCGAGGCCGGGGATGAGTTCATGGTCCTGGAGAATGAGCGCCGGGCCAAGCAGATCGCCATGATGCGCCAGCAGAAACAGCGGGAGACCACCCTGGCCCGCATCAGCCGTGTGACCCTGGAGAAGCTCTACCAGCAGGTGAAGGAAGGGGCGGTCAAGGAGCTAAAGATGGTGCTCAAGGCCGATGTCCACGGCTCCATCGAGGCCCTGGCCAAGGCCCTCTCGGAGCTGGGCTCCAGTGAGATCAAGGTTAACCTGATCCACACCGGCATGGGGGAGATCACCGAAAGCGACATTATGTTGGCCTCCGCCTCCGATGCCATCGTGGTGGGCTTCAACGTCCGGGCCAACCCCAAGGCGATCGCCCTGGCAGAGGCGGAACAGGTGGACGTGCGCTACTATGAAGTCATTTACAACCTGCTGCAGGATATTCACGACGCCCTGGAGGGCCTGCTGGAGCCCCTGGTCGAAGAAAAGGTCCTGGGCCGGGCCGAAGTGCGCCAGGTCTTTAGCGTCAGTAAGATTGGCACCATAGCCGGCTGCATGATCCTGGAGGGTACGGTGGAACGCAACGCCCTGGCCCGGGTGCTGCGGGACCGCAAGCCGGTCTCCGAAGGCGGTCGGATCAATTCCTTGAAGCGGTTTAAGGAAGACGTGAAGGAGGTCCAGGCTGGCTATGAATGCGGCATCGGCATCGACCGCTTTAGCGACTTTAAGGTGGGAGACGTTATCGAGGCCTATGTCCAGGAGAAAGTGAAGGCCATCCTGGAAAGCCCGGCCAACCGCGGCCAGAGAGAGGAATAGGGTAGGGGACCCGGCTTAGTGGCACAGGCTTCCAGCCTGTGATCCTTACCGGTTCAGGGAGGTTTTCATGATCGTCGCCGCGGCCCGCCTAACCTTGATCATCCCGGAGAACGACTCCTTGAAGGGAAAGCGCAAGGTGGTAAAGAGCCTCATCGAAAAGGCCAGGCACAAGTTTGACGCGGCCATGGCAGAAGTGGGAGACAACGACCTGTGGCGCAAGGCCCAGGTCGGGGTTGCCCTGGTAGGCAACGATCCCCAATTGCTGGAGGCCCGGGTGCAGCAGATTATGAAATTCATTGAGAACCAGTATGTAGTGGAGATCATCGATAGCCAGATGGAACTCTGCTACCTGAAGGATGAGTGACCGATGCCGCCGCGCCTGGTTAGCGGCCGCTCCCGGCGGGCGGCGGAACTGCTGCGGGAGCGCCTGGCCCTGATTTTGCTCTACAAGTGCGCCGATCCCCGACTTCGGGAGCTCACCCTGACCCGGGTGGAGATGAGCCCGGATTTGAAGCAGGCCCGGGTCTTTTACGCGGCCCGCCCCGAGGCCGACCCCGGTCAGTTGCGCCGGGCCCTGGACCGGGCCCTGGGGTTCATCAAGCAGGAAGTGGCCCGGGAGAACCTCTTCCGCCTACTGCCGGAAATCGGTTTTTTGCCGGATACGGGCCTGGATCAGGAGGCCCGGCTGGAGGAGTTGTTTCGGGAAGCGGAGATTTCCTCAAATTCCGGGGAACCATCGAAGCAATAGATTGCCGCGGATCCCGCCGGGCAAATTCCATGAGGGATGTTTAACCCCAGGGCAGGGAAAAGGCTTTCATCATAGAGACACAGAGAGCACAGAGAAAAGTATTATGAAAAGAGGCCCGGAGCAAATCCTCAAGATTATTGAAGCAAATCGCGAAAAGATTAAAAGCTTCGGGGTGCGCCGCCTGGGCCTGTTCGGTTCCGCGGCGCGGAGCGAGGCCGCGGAAACCAGTGATTTGGATTTTTTGGTGGAGATGGAGCATAAAACTTTCGATGCCTACATGGATTTAAAGGAATTTTTGGAGCAATTATTTGGGTGTAAGGTTGATTTAGTCATGAAGGATTCCCTTAAACCTCGGTTGCGGGAACCGATATTAAAAGAAACGATCTATGCCCAAGGATTATAAAGTCTACATAGATGATATAATTGAGTCCATTGGTAAGATTCACCTCTATATTAAAGGAATGTCATTTGAAGATTTTTATAGTGATCCAAGGACAATTGATGCAGTAAACCGTAATTTGGGAGTAATCGGAGAAACTGCAAATATAATTCCTGAGGACATTAAAAATAATTATTCTGGTATTGAATGGTCGAGAATTATTGGGTTGCGCAACATTCTTATTCATAATTACAGCAATGTTGATCTTGAAATTATTTGGGACATTATTCAAAATTAAATTAATCAGGTTCGAGATCCTGGTAAAGGAAATTCTCAAAGATTAAGATTTTTATATGATCTCCGGCATCCTGCTCATCGATAAACCCGAAGGGATCACCTCCTTCGAGGTGGTGCGCCGGACGCGGCGGGTCCTGAAGCTGCGGAAGGTCGGCCATCTGGGTACCCTGGACCCCTTTGCCACCGGCCTCTTGCCTCTGTGTCTGGGGGAGGCCACCAAGCTGGCGCCCTATTTGCTGCCGGGGCCCAAGAGCTACCGGGCCACCTTAAGGTTGGGGGAGGCCACCGACACCCAAGACCTCACCGGCCGGGTGCTGTCCCATACGGAGACGCTGCCGGAGCCGGAGGCGGTGCGCCGGCTGGCCGCCACCATGGTGGGCGAGATCCGCCAGACGCCCCCCATGTACTCGGCCCTGCACTATAAGGGGGAGCGCCTCTACCGTCTGGCCCGGCGGGGACAGATGGTGGAGTTGCCGCCCCGGGCGGTGACTATCTATCGCCTGGAGGTGGAGAAGGTGGAAATGCCCCGGGTCACCTTTACGGTACAGTGCTCCCAGGGGACCTACATTCGTACCCTGGCCGCCGATCTGGGGGCCGCCCTGGGTTGCGGCGCCCATCTGGAAGCCTTGCGACGCTTGCAGGTGGGGTCTTTTCGGGTGGAGGAGGCCCTGAAGCTGGCCACTCTGGAAGAGGCCGCCAGGCGAGACGCCCGTCCCACGCCGGCGGAGGCCATTTTAGCGCGGATTATTCCTTTGAGCAGGTGTCTACCGGGAGTCAGGCGGGTGACCGTCAGCCCCGGGGAGGCTGCCAAATTGCGTCAGGGGCAGGAAATCATCCGGCCGCAAGAAAATTTGTCCCCGGGGGAGTTGGTGCAAATCCTGGCCACCGGCCAGTTACTGGCGTTGGCCAAGGTCCGGCTCTGTGGCGCCGGAGTGGTATTGACGCCCATTCGGGTGTTTGCCGTCAGCCCGGATTCAGCAGCCAGGGATCAGAACGCAGAAAGGACCTGTGTTGCTGGGACCATGGCAGACTAGGGGAAAATTTTATAAGGTGCCAACCTTGCAGCTTAGCGCTGCTGGGAAAACCAATCAGGTAATTAAGGCCGCCTCAGGCATTTTTAGTTTTTTTAAGGGACTCAGGTTGAGGAATCATCCTGCAATCCTTAGGCTGAGCGCTGACTGCTGAAGGCTGACCGCTAAAAAAGGAGGAAGACGTGGGCTTAACAACCGAACAGAAGCAGGAGGTCATTGACCGCTATCGGCTGCACAACTCCGATACTGGCTCTCCGGAGGTGCAGGTAGCCATCCTGAGCGAGAGGATCACCTACCTGACGGACCATTTCAAGACGCACGCCAAGGACCATCACTCCCGTCGAGGTTTGATCAAGATGGTGGGCCAGCGCCGGCGCCTCCTGAACTACTTGAAAAATAAGGATATCGAACGTTACCGGACCCTGATTGAGCAACTGGGGCTGAGAAAATAGGAGGCTCATCTGACGGCTATGCCCAAACTATTTAAGGTGGAAATTGGAGGTCGTGACCTCAGCTTCGAAACGGGCCGCCTGGCCCAGCAGGCCAGTGGCTCCGTTTTGGTTAGATATGGGGAGAGCACGGTTCTGGTCGCGGCGGTCATCTCGGAAGATACGCGCGAGGGCATCGACTTTTTGCCCCTGACCGTGGATTACCTGGAGAAGGCCTATGCCGCCGGGCGGGTTCCCGGGGGCTTCTTCCGGCGCGAGATCGGCC
>JBEKDQ010000227.1:0-4401 GCA_050014275.1 Desulfobaccales bacterium
CTCATTGAAAAAGGCCAGGACATCCCGTTCGGTGAGTTCCGAGCTGTTACGGATGGGTTGGGAGGAGATGCGCAGGTTCATGAAGACCGGGGCGCCTTTGCGGGCTGCGCCATAGCGGGCTCCGGACTGGATATATTTGCGGCCGGAGCCGCTATCCTGGGCGTAGATCAAGGCGGCGGACTCCAGGGCGGTCTTGACGCCTTCGGCGCCCACCCCGATGAAGGTCATGCCCAACTCCCGATCCAGGTAGCCGGGCAGGGGGGCCGCCTTAAGGGTTAATGGGCCTTCGATCCCGAGATAAAAATCCCGCTGCACCCCCCGCTTGCGATCCAGGCAGGCCACCATGTTTTCCACCACCGCGGCGACGTCATATTTATTAAAGTCTTTGCTGCCTAGGCCGTAAACCCCATGGAGCAGGGTGGGCATTTCCTTCCGGCCATAGAGGTGATGTTCCTTTCTCCCTTCCCGGCCGGCCCGCATGGAAATCTGCAAGGCAGCCTGGACATCATAAAGGAGAAGCTGATTGTGGGCGCTGGCGCTGCGCTCCAACACCGTGACCACCTTGGCCTTGCGCAGGCCAAACGCCAGTTCCTCATAGCAGGGAGGGTTAAACAGCACCGGACGCACCACCCCGATGCGATAGCCCTTGACGTCCCGGTAGTAATCCACCACCTCTTTGACCACTCCGGCCGCAGAGCCCAGGACGACGATGGCCAGGTCGGCATCCGCGGTGCGGTAACATTCCACCACCTTGAGGTTGCTGCCCAGGATGCGGTTCATCACATACATGGCGCCCACAAAGCCCCGCTTGAAGAAGCGATAGGCCAGATCTTGGGCCACCTGTCCTTCCATGCTGAGGTCGGTGTCGGTAAAGGTGCCGGTGAGGGTGCCGTACTCGGAGATGGGCTGATAGAGGCGGTTGGGAGGACCGACAAAATACTCCAGGAAGGCGTCGGATAATTCCTTAACATTCTCAATGGCATGGCTCTTGATGAAGCCGTCGCCTATGACCATGGTGGGCAGCATCGCCTGGCGCAACTCCGAAACCTTGAAGGCGATGGGCAGCAGATCGTGCAATTCCTGGTTATCTTCGGAGACCAACTGGGCCCAACCGGCATTGCGTACCGCATAGAAATCCGTGTGGCCGCAATGGATCGAGAGGGATCCCTTATTGACCTCCCGGGCCATCACGGTCATTACCACCGGCAGGCGCTTGCCGGCCACGGAAAAAAGATTCTTGGTCTTGAGGAGCAGGCCTTGGGAAGAGGTATTGTCCACATACCTGCCACCCTGGCAGGCCATGGCCTCCACCGCGGCGATAGCCGAAAGCTCGTCGGAGGGCTGGAAATACATGAGTTCATGGCCGAACAGGTTTTTCTGGCCGGCGGCCGCGGCCTTGGCAAAGTTTTCGGCGATGGGGGTGGAGGGGGTGATGGGATAGCCGCAGAGGCCGTCCACCACCCGGGTCAACACCGAAATGGCCGCCTGGTTGCCGTCCATCAGGACTTCCTGTCGTTGGCGCATATTCTTCAGGAGCTTGTCGGGGACGGAGCTAATATTGAAGGTAAAGAGATCCTTGGCATCGAACCGCTCCCACTCCGTCTGCCAGTCGATGGGGGTGATCCTTTCTTTCTTGACCCGCCGCAGTTGATGATAGGGGAGTTGCTGGCGCAGGGTATCGATTTCATTGCTGGGCCGCATTAGTAGCCTCCTTGGACCGAATTAACGGCTGTTCCTCACCGGCTTCTCAGTCTCAGCCGGGCCGCCGCCGCGTCCCAGTCCTTGCCATGGCAAGATCCTGCGGGTGGCGCCTGACTCTCCGGGCAGGTCGGGTTTGGAAACAGCCTCATTTCTAGTTTCGCAAAAATTTTCTTGATTGGCAATCGAAAATCGCTTGACAAGCAGGCCTTATCCTTCAAAAATAAAAATAAGGAAAAATGAAGGATAACCAATGGCAGGGGACTACCTGTTCACAGAGTTTAGCGAGAGACAGCGGCAAACCTACCGCGGCCTGGTGGAAGCCCACCAGGCTTATCGGGAAGCCTGGCAACAGGTCCGGGTTCATAAGGGGGGCATGCACTGGAAGAAGATCCGGGGCAGGCAGTATCTGTACCGCTATCGAGACCGCTACGGTCACGGCGGCAGTCTGGGGCGGCGCTCGCCGCAGACGGAGCAGCTCTTCGCCGATTTTACTCGGGAGCGGCAGGAGTCGAGGGCCCGCTCCCAGGAGCGCTGGCGCCACCTGGCGGAGCAGGCCCGCTTTTGCCGGGCGGCCCTGCTGCCACGGCTACCCGGGACCGCCGCCAAGATCCTGCGGCGTCTGGAGGAGCACGAGTCAAGGGTCCATCTCCAGGTCATCGGCATCGCCGCCCTCTACGCCTATGCATTCGCCGCCGGGGTGTTTCTGTCCGGTTCCGCTCTCCAGGCCCTCTGGGGAGAGGCTCGCCACCGCCTTACCCTGGCCGGGGAGATGTCCGCGGACGACCTGCTGCGGCTGCTGTGCCGGGCGGACCGCTCCTTTGCTCAGTTGCCGGGGGCCGACTGCCGGGCGGTTAATCGGGACGGCTTCCAGGTGCGCTTGCTTAAGGGCGGTCTGCAGCAGTCAGGCAGGTCCCGAGTGGTCACCGTGCCCGGGGCCAGGGAACCGCTGCCCCCGGAAGCCGGCCAACTCCAATACCTGGCGGCTGCCCCCCAATTATCCCAGGTGGTCATCGGGCAGGACGGCGGGCCGGCCACCATGGTGGTTCCAGACCCCCGGGCCTTTGCCCTCCACCGCCTCTGGTGGAGCCGGCGGGAGGACCGGGATGGAGGTAAACGGGCCAGGGACCTGGACCAGGCCCTGGTGGTGATGAGCCTGGTGCTGCGCCATCTCCCCCAATACGATCTTTCCTCTCCCGAGCTGGACATGTTTCCCCGGGAGCTGGTGCGCGCTATCGGGTACTCTTAACCCTCTGGTTCACCCGCCATGCCTTTTACTATGACCTTACCCTCCTGGCCCTGCTCCTGGCCTGAATTGGCTGGCACGCTATACCCGGGGATGGCTGCCTGGAGAACAGACTATTCTGACCCGGCCTGGCTCCTTCCTTTTTTGATGATCTTCCGCATAATAGAAATTAACCTTAAAAATTTTCCTCTAGTATCGTGTCTCGGGAATATCTTTAATATTTCTGGTTCCCAAGCTCCTGCTTGGGAACCCATTTTAATGCAAAGCTCCTGCTTTGCGTAGAATACGGCTCATTCTGAGGGCAAGCTGGCTCTCGCCAGGCGGAGCCTGGCGCCCAGGGGCCGTTCCCAAGCTGCAGCTTGGGAACGAGAGAAGAAAATCTCCCTCCCGACCGGCTCATAGGGCGGGCTGCGCCCGCCGCCTTAACCAGCATTCCCCCCTGAATTCCCCCTCACCAGGCCCCCGGGTGGGTCTACCTCACCAGCGTCTCCCCAAGGAGAAAGGCCCTGTCGCCCTCGGGGCTTTGAAACGACTTTGGCCTTCATGTTGGAGTCCGGCTTCGTGGGGCTGATGCTCTTCGCGGAGCAGGTGGAAGCTGATCTTGGCGGCTGCCTTTCCGGTTAGTATGTTATGCCAGGCGCGAGGCAAAATTGCCGGAAAGCAGTGATATTTAATCTGTTGCTAGTGTCCCTTTGAAACTGGCGTTCTTCATCTAAGCTTCTTTGACGACCACCGCCAGGATGATCGACTGTCTTTGCTCCAGGCACGCGACCAGGGAAAATCCGGCGTCTTTCAGGCCGCGGCGCAAATCGGCGCCCTCAAAGCGGTCGGTTTCCGGATGCCGGAAGAGGTGGCGGGTCAGGAAATTCTGGTAAAAGGAGGGGTAGTATTCCTCCAGGAAGTAGAAGCCGCCGGGTTTCAGGACCCGGGCGATCTCGGCCAGGCCGCTCCGCCAGTCCGGCAGGTGGTGCAGCACCCCGAAGCCGAAGACCCCATCCAGGGCGCCGTCCCGGTAAGGGAGGTGGAGAGCGTCGGCCACGTTCAGAAAGATGCGGCGTTGTTGCTCCGGTGGCAAGGCGGCCCGGGCCTGCCGGATCATGCGCCGGTCCAGGTCCAGGGCATGGAGCGACGCGGGCTGAAATTTCTCCAGGAGGAGAGCGGCCCCGGCGCCCCGGCCACAGCCCACCTCCAGGAGCCTGGCGCCCGGGCCCGGGGACACGGTTTTACCGAGCCAGCGGACCATGAGGCGCTGGATCATGATCCGCACCGGGTTGTTGACCAGCAGCCGCTCGGCCCGGTTGAGCTTCATGCCTTCACCGCCAGGTGGATCACCGCGATGCCGTTGGTGAGGCGCCGGAAGCGGATCTCTTTGAAGCCCAGGCTTGCCAGGGTGGCCGACACCTCCTCCGGGCGGGCAAACATGCGGATGGACTCGGGCAGATAGGTGTAAGCCTGCC
>JBEKDQ010000228.1:0-4358 GCA_050014275.1 Desulfobaccales bacterium
CCTGCCCTCTCCCCCCAAAGGGGGAGAGGGAAACACCTTGTAAATTCCATGAATTGATTGGCTAGTGGGCATGCCTAAATTCAAACAATTCTCTACTGCCTGCCTCATAGCAAAAACCTTGCCGGACACTACTGGGGGTAGGGGGATTTAATATAATTTCTTGAAATCCCCCTAAATCCCCCTTTTTCAAAGGGGGACTTAACCATGGCAAGTCCAGCGTTCCAAGCCTTTGATTTTATGTCCAGTTAATTATGAAACACTACACTAGTTTTTCTCCAGGGCCAGGCTGATGAGACGGTCCAAGAGGGCCGGAAACTCCAGGCCCGCGGCCCTGGCGGCCTGGGGGAAGAGGCTGGTGGCGGTCATGCCCGGGATGGTATTGGTCTCCAGGACATAAATTTCCCCCTCCCGGACGATCATGTCGGTGCGGGAATATCCCCGGCAGCCCAGGGCGGCGTGCGCCGAAAGGGCGCACTGCTGCGCCTGCCCGGCGAGCTTGGGCTCAAGCCTGGCCGGGCAGATCTCCCGGCTGGCCCCGGGCTGGTACTTGGCCTCGAAGTCGAAAAAGTGGTAACCGCTTGAGGGGATGATCTCCACCAGGGGCAGAGGGAAAGGGTCCTGGTTGCCGAGGACGCCGCCGGTGATCTCGGCGCCCTGGACGAACTCCTCCACCAGAACCCGGGAGTCGTAGCCAAAGGCCGCGGTCAGGCCTGCTTCCAGTTCCGCCAGGCTGCTGGCCAGAGTGACGCCGATGCTGGAGCCTTCGTTGGCCGGCTTGATGACCACCGGCAACCCCAGTCTCCCTTCGATTTCCCGGGGGCTGGGGACCTGCTCCCGGGGAAAGACCAAGGCCGCGGGGACCTTTAGTCCGGCCTGTTGATAGAGGGCCTTGCTCAACTCCTTGTTCATGGCCAGGGCCGAGCCCAGGACTCCGGAGCCCTGGTAGGGGATCTCCAGGAGATCCAGCAGACCCTGCATGGCGCCGTCTTCTCCGCCCCGGCCGTGCATGATGATCAGGGCCACCTGAAGCTCCGGGGCGTCCTCTATCAGCCTCCCCAGGTCGGTGAGGGGATCGTAGCGCCGGATGTCATACATACTCTTATCCAGGGCCTCAAAGACCTGGGCGCCGCTTTTTAAGGAGACTTCCCGCTCTGAAGATTTACCCCCGGCGATCAGGGCCAGCCGCATCTTTGCCATGCTTCCCTCCGGCGAATAGTTGTTCAGCCATCAGCTATCAGAAATATCAGTTTTGGGAAAGCTTGTTACGTAACATCATTTATTTTTTCATCAATCTGTCAATATTCTGGGACTGTGTATTGGGAGATCCCCTCCCTGAGAGGGGAGGGGGCTGGGGGAGGGTGGCAACTTGTCGCCGCTAAGACTCCAAAGACGATACCACCCCCACCCAGTGTCGCCCCCTCGCAGGGGGAGGGAATTTTGCTGTTTTTGTAGGGTGTGGAGATGCACAAGTATTTATATCGTTAATATATCGAGAAGATCGGCAGGAGCGCAGGGCAAGGCCGCAAACAATTTTTCTTCCAGGGCCTGGCTGCTGACCTCCATGGCGGTGATGCGAACCAGGGCCTCCGGGGTGCGTCCGTAACGTTCCTTCAGGTCAGCGAAACGGTCTGCCAGGCTCACTACACGGCTGTGGAGCACTCGCTTGTCGGCATAGTTGACCACCTCGGCTTCCCGCAGCGGTCGCGGGTCCTTAACAAACTCCTCCGCCAGGCGCACGTGCTCCAGCACTACCTGGGCCAGCTCCGGGTAACCCAGGGAGGACAGAACCTCGGCGCCCCATTGGGCATGGTTCTGAGCGGTTCCCAGGCAAGGGGTCTTCCCCAGGTCGTGGAGCAGGGCCCCGGTGCTGATCAGAGGCAGGTGCAGCTCAAAGCCCGCGGCTGCCAGGGCCTGCCCCAAAAAATCGGCTACCTGCATTACCCGGTAACTGTGCTCCCGGATGTTGGGCAGCATGCCGTGGGCCGCCATCAGGGCCAGGCAGTCGTTATAGGTGGGCAGCAAGATAGAATTGATATTCGCAACCCGAGGATTAGAATGGATTTTCACTTATTAAACACCATAGCGGCACAGGCGTCCCGCCTATGCAGTGTAGTTATCGGGAGGCCTGTGGCCGCCATAAATCGACGTGTAAGGCACGCCCTGTAAAAATTAAACTGTGAATTCAACACAATGTTCTAGATGATTAGTTTTGAAAAGTCTTATTAGTCTTGAGTACCCACCCTAGATTTTTCTCACCAGGACCGTGGCGTAGGCGGCGATCCCCTCCCCCCGTCCGGTGAAGCCCATCTTTTCGGTGGTGGTGGCCTTGAGGTTGAGGTCTTCCGGGTCCAGGCCCAGGATAGGCGCCAGCCTGGCGCTCATCTCCGGGAAGTGCGGCCCCAGGCGGGGGGCCTCACAGACCACCACAGCGTCCAGGTTCACCGGCTGGTAGCCTCGCTGCCTGACGATTTCCATGATCTTTTCCAGCAGCAGGAGGCTGGAGATATCTTGGAAGGCCGGGTCATGATCCGGGAAGTGGCGGCCCAGGTCACCGGCGCCCACGGCGCCCAGGAAGGCGTCGCCAATGGCGTGGCTCAGGACGTCGGCGTCGGAGTGTCCCAGAAGGCCTAGATGATAGGGAATGGCCACTCCCCCCAGGATCAGGGGGCGCCCCGCCGTAAAGCGGTGGGCGTCATAACCCAGACCGACTTTCACGCCGTTGTTTCCTCCTTCGCATTAGGGACAGAATCGCCTCCGCCAGGGATAGGTCATCGGGGGTGGTGATCTTCAGGTTCAGGGGCGAGCCAGCCACCACCACTACCGGCTGCTGGAGCCGCTCTACCAGGGAGGACTCGTCGGTGCCGTAAAAATTGCGGCTGTAGGCCTCGGTAAAAGCCCGCCACAGCAAGACCGCCTGGAATGCCTGGGGCGTTTGAATCTGCCAGATATCCTTGCGCTCCAGGGAATGGTGGATCTCCCCCGTGGAATTGACGACCTTCAAGGTATCATGGGCCGGCAGTCCCAGGACTGCGCCGCCGTGGCTCCGGGCTGCCTGGATCACCTTCTGGACCTGATCCGGAGTGACGAAGGGCCGCACCCCGTCGTGTACCAGGACGATTTCCAAATCATCTTCATTATGTAAGGCCTTGAGGGCATTGTAAACGCTGTCCTGGCGTTCCTTGCCCCCCGGTACCAGGCGCAGGACCTTCTTGAAGCCATAGGGGGAGATCACTTTTTCCTGGCAATAGTCCAGTTCATCGGGGTGCGCCACCAGGGTGACCTCCCGGATCTCCTGGACCTGTTCGAAGACCCCCAGGGTATGGGCCAGGATGGGTTTGCCCCCCAGCAGCAGATAGGGTTTGGGGACCTTGTGGCCCATGCGTTCCCCGGCCCCGGCGGCGGCCACGATGGCGGCAATCATGGGTTGGGGCCCCCCAGGCCTTGGCAGGATACGACGCCGGCCCGCCCGGGCAGGCGGCGGCAAGTGACCTGGGCCACCGGGATCTTGCCCCGTTCCTTAAGGAGTTCCTGGGCCCAGTCCTCCAGGAGGCAGAAGGCCACCCCTTGCTGGCGGCAACGCCGCAAGAGACCGGCGAATTCCTCCAGGAACGGCCCGCCTTCTAGCTCGGCGTGGATGGTGAGCACCTGGGGGCGCTCCGGGTTGAGGCGGGACAGCACCAGCTCAGAAAAATCCCGGGGGCGGCAGCCGTCCAATCCCAGAAGCTCATCCAGGGTGGGCAGGGTGGTGGGGATCTCCAGGACCGAGGTGATGGTCTCTGCGAACCTGGGAAAATAAGGGGTAAAGCCCCGGGTGTCGCTGGCATAAAGGAAATTTTGGGCGTACAAAGCCGCCCGGCTCGCCGGGCTGCACTGCCAGCCCGGGGCCGCGAAGGATTTGGCCGGCCGCCGCAGCAGGGAGACCAGGGTTTGTTGGGCCACGGCGATCTCCCGGGAGATCTCGGTGAAGGTAAGCCGGAAAAGCCGGTCGTGCCAGCGCACATGGTCATAGCCGTGCAGCCCCAGCTCATGGCCGGCCGCGATAATCAGGCCGGGGATCTCCGGGGCCGCAGCATGGATCAGGGGCGCGGGCAACAGGGTGCCGTAGCACATGGTCTTGAGGCCGTAAATCGCCGGAGCACGGGTGCGCCACATCTTCTGGAAAAATCCCCGTTGCCGAAAAACCCGAAAGATGGCACGGCCGGAGTTGTCCGGCCCCAGGGCCAGAAAGAAGCTGGCCCTGACCTCCTCCTCCTCCAGGACCTTAAGCAGGGCGGGCACCCCGGTTCGATAGCCTTCCAGGGTGTCGACGTCCACCTTGAGGCACAGGCGCGGCGGAGAATCGGTTTTGGGTTTTCGCT
>JBEKDQ010000229.1:0-4351 GCA_050014275.1 Desulfobaccales bacterium
GCCGGCGCCCTGGAAGGCACCTTCGTGCTCCTGGACGAAGGGGAGCGCACCGCCCGGGTGGTCTGCCGGGGAGAGATCCTGGACCTGGCCGAGTTCCGGGCCCCCGGACTGGAAGGGGATCTAAGGGGCCGGGATTTCACCCTCAATGCGGTGGCCCTGGACCTGGACGCCATCCTGGGTCTGGCTCCTCTCCGGGTCCTCGATCCCCTGGGAGGTCTGGAGGATTTGTCCCGGGGGTTGATCCGCATGGTGGCGGCGCAGAATCTGGCTGCGGATCCGTTGCGGCTGCTGCGGGCTTACCGGTTCGCCGCCACCCACGGCCTGGAGCTGACGCCGGAGACCGAGGCCGCCATCGCCGGACTGGCCCGGGAATTCTCCCGGGTAGCCGGGGAGCGGGTCCACCAGGAGTTGTTTCTCCTGCTGGGAGCGCCCCGGGCCGCCCCCATCCTGGCCCGGATGGATCGAGTCGGCCTCCTCACCCGGATCCTTCCAGAGCTGGAAGAGCTGAAGGGGGTGGATCAGGATGGTTATCACCACCTGGACGTGTTTCAGCACTCCCTGGCTGCGGTGTTCCACCTGGAGGAGGTGCTGGCGGAGCCCCGGCGGTATTTTGGGGAAATGGCTGCGGTAGTGGCCGCGGCGGGGGCGCCGCCGTGGCCGGCCCTCGTCAAGCTGGCGGCCCTGTTCCATGACGCCGGTAAACCAAGGGTCCGGGAACGGCGCCGCGATCCGGACCGTTATACCTTTTATTTTCATGAGAAGCTGGGGACAGAGATCTTTGCCGGGGTGGTCCAGAGGTTGCGTCTGAGCGCCGCGCAAGCCAAGGCGGTGAACACCCTTATCCGCCTGCATATGCGCCCCTTTCTGCTGCTGGCCGCCTTTCGGCAGCGGGAACTGAGTTTCCGGGCCCTGGGACGGATGGTGCGGGCAGCGCGCCCCGAGCTGCCCGGACTCTTTGCCCTGGCCATGGCCGACAGCCTGGCAGGGCAGGGGCCCATGAAACCCGCGGATTCCGAGGCAGTGTTGGCCGAACTGGCGGATGAGGCCCTGCGTTTCCTCAAGGAGAAGCTGGAGCCCCAGGAATCCCTGCCCAGACTGCTCAGCGGCGACGACCTGATCCGGGAATTTCACCTGGAACCGGGGCCTCGCTTTCGACACCTGTTGACCGCGGTGCAGGAGGCCCAGTGGGAAGGAATGGTGCGCACCCGGGAAGAAGCCCTCAGGCTGGTGGGCCGCTTGCTGGAGTAGGGAGGGCCGCCGCCGGAAAACTTCGCGGCACGGGGGAAGGTTTCCGCGGAAAATTTGATTTGATATAAAATAATTTATAATAAATATAATTAACAAAATATATATTATTATCTGAATTCCCAAAGGAGATCTGTTCATGGAAAGGTCCAATCCGGAGGATAGGGGCCGGGACCTTCAGAGCGGCACCTTGATCCGCCTGCGGGGGGTTTATCCTTCCCTGAAAGCGGCCTTACAGAAAGTGGCGAGCCTGATCCTGAAGCAGCCGGAGATGGCCATCTATGCCACGGTCAATGAAGTGGCAGCGGCCGCTGGGGTCAGCGAGGCCACCGTCATGCGCTTTTGCCGCGCCCTGGGTTTTAAGGGTTTTCAAGATTTCAAGATCGCCCTGGCCCGGGAATTGGTGGCGCCGCCACCGCGGCTGCCGGAAGAGGAGGGTCCTACCACCCTGGTGCGATGGATATTCAAGGCCAACCTCGCCGCCCTGGAGGAAACCCTGGAAATTTTGGAGATGCCGCAGTTACTCCAGGCCGGGGAAGTCATAGGAAATTGCCGGCGGCTGATCATTGGCGGCTTGCGAGGCTCAGGGCTGGCGGCGCAATATGCCGCCATTCGCTTCGCCCCCCTGGGGCTGGACCTCCGCTGCTTTACCGAGACCTACCAGATGGCCATCAGCGCGGCCCTCCTGGGGAGGGAAGACGCCCTGCTGGCCATCTCCCACTCGGGTAGTACCCAGGGAATCCTGGTCCCGGCCCGGGTGGCTAAAGACAGCGGGGCCCGGGTCCTGGCCATCACCAGCAACCCTTTGGCTCCCCTGGCCCGGATGGCGGATCTGGTGCTGGTGACCGCGGTCCGGGAGATGACCGGGGCCCCGGACTGCCTGGCCGCCTTTCCCAGCCAGATCTCCATCATCGACAGCCTGGTCACCTTGCTGCAGCAGGCCCGGCCCGATGAGGCCCGGGCCAATCTGGCCAAGATCGAGAGAGTACTCTCGGGGGTGGCTTAATTTTTCCGGACAGGACCGCCCACAATGCGCCAAGCTAAGCTAAGGCAGGAAATTGTCCGGGTCTGCCGGATGTTGCACCAAAAAAATTACCTCGCGGCCACCGACGGCAATGTCAGTGTGCGTCTGGGTGATCAGGTCCTCCTCACCCCCAGCGGGGTGAATAAGGGGATGATGGAGGAGGATCAGGTGATCACCGTGGACCTGGAAGGGCGATTGCTGGCGGGGACGGGACGGCCCACTTCGGAACTCCGCATGCACCTGCTGGTCTATGAGTTGCGACCGGAGGCGGGGGCCGTGGTGCACGCCCATCTACCCTATGCCACTGCCTGTACCCTGGCGGGGATCTCCTTGTTGGAACCCATCTTGCCCGAGGTAGTGATTACCCTAAAGGGGATTCCCACCGCGCCCTATGCCACCCCGGGCACCGAAGAAGTTCCAAAGGCCATCCGGGATTTTATCCAGGAATTTGACGCCATCCTCTTATCCCGGCACGGCGCCATGACCGTGGGGCAGGATTTGATGGACGCTTATAACAAAATGGAAAAGCTGGAACACACCGCACGGGTGGTCCTGGCGGCGCGGCTGCAGGGACCGGTGTCGCCCTTGTCAGCCTCCGAGGTGGAGAAGCTGCAGCGTCTGAGAGAAAAATATAAGGCAGGCGGTTGACTTCTTAGATGCGTCTAATTATGGCGCCAGAGGCGCCCTGAGCCGCTCCATCTGGAGGCATGAGAAACGGAGGAAGCGCTCCTCACCGCCGCCATCGATCTGGATCTGGTTGAGGAAATCAGAAGGAAGATGAAGGTATTGTTGGGTGATCGCAGGCCCGACCTTTACGAAAAATACGAGCTTGGCTAACCGATTCCGGCAGCCCATCTTTTCCCTTTAAATAGAGGGCCTCCTTAGTCACTGCTGACTGCTGACTGCTCGCGGCTCACTGCTTCGATCCGCCGCACCGTGGGAAGCACCCAGGGGAGCAGGGCGAAGGCGGGCCAGGCAGCCAGGAAGCTCAGGAAGAAGAAGGTGGCGTAGCCCAAAGAGGCCGCCAGCCAGCCCCCCAGGTAGCCGCACAAGCGGCCGCTGAGGCCAAAGAGCATGGACAGAAAGGCGTAGTGGGAGGCGCTGAAGCGTTTGTCGCACAGGCACATCAGGAAGGCCATGAAGGCGGCGGAACCCATCTGGCCGGCCAGGTTATCCCCCAGGGTGGCCAGATAGATGGTGTAATGCCAGGACCCCGGGAGCGCCGCCATCCAGTATCCCAAGATCGAAACCGCCTGAAAAATACCCAAGAGCCAGAGGGCCCGGCTGATGCCCCAGCGGGCCGTGAGCATCCCCCCCAGAAAACCGCCCAGGATGGCGGGCAATTTGCCCAGGGTGATGGAGGCCACCCCGAACTGGGTGCCGCTGAACCCCAGATCCCGCCAGAAGGCGCTCACCATGGCCCCCAACATGGCGTCGCCGGCCTTATAGGCCAGGATAAAGACGATGATAACCCCCATATTGGTATGGCTCATCAGCAGCTTAAGAGACTCCTTGATCTGGCTGGGGCCGCTTGATCCCGAGGCAGCCCGGGCCCGCTCCGGCCGTGGCAGATGGAAGGGCCGGCAGGCCAGGACGGTGACCGCCAGGGCCGCCATGATCAGGCCCACCCCCACGAAGGTGGGGCTCCAGCCCACCAGGTCGCTGAGTATCAGGACCCCGCCCCCGGCGGCGATGAGGCCCACCCGGTAGGCGCCGATGCGGATGCCGTTGGCCATCCCCAGCTCCCGGGTGTCCAGGAGGTCGATGGTGTAGGCGTCTACTGCCAGGTCCTGGGTGGCCGAGGCCAGGCAGAGGAGCCCCACCAGGATCCAGAAGGCCGGGCCCACCGGCGCTTCGGCCAGCCAGGCCAGCCCCAGCAGGCTGAAGATCACCGCCACCTGGGCCGGCACCAGCCAGGCGGCCCGGGAGCCGTAGCGGTCCGCCAGGGGGCTCCATAGGACCTTGAGGCTCCAGGCCAGGCCCATAAGGCTCAGGATGCCGATCTGCTCCAGAGGCACCCCCCGGCTGCGGAGATAGTAGGACAGGGTGGTGTAGACGAAGCCGAAGGGCACTCCTTCGGCG
>JBEKDQ010000230.1:0-4322 GCA_050014275.1 Desulfobaccales bacterium
CGGTGGAGGCGGTGGGCGGCGGTATCGAGGCGGCGGAGTCCATCCATCGCTATCTCAAAGGTCTGGATATGAAGGAGGGCCGCCGGGAGGGCGAGGAGGCCCATAAGCGCTGGAGCGAGGTCCCCAAGGACGAGGAAGGCCAGCCCCGGGAGGTAATGGCTACCCTGCCGCCGGAGTATAGCTGCTGCTCCTTTGAGGAGATCGCCAAGGGCTACACCGAGGAGGAGGCCAAGCGGGAGGCCGAGCGCTGCCTTAATTGCGGTATCTGCTCCGAATGTATGCAGTGTGTGGTTGCCTGCCAGCCCGGCGCCATTGATCACCAGATGCAGCCCCGAACCCGGCAGATCGAGGTGGGGGCCATGATCCTGGCCCCGGGCTTCCGGCCCTTCGACGCCGGAGAGAAGCCTGAATACGGTTACGGCCGCTACCCCAATGTCGTGACTTCGCTGCAGTTCGAGCGCATCCTCTCCGCCACCGGGCCTTATGACGGGCATGTCCGGCGCCCCAGCGATGGCGCCCCCCCCCGCAAGGCGGCCTGGATCCAGTGCATTGGCTCCCGGGACGCCTCCTGCGGCCGGGAATACTGTTCCTACGTCTGCTGCATGTACGCCACCAAGCAGGCCATCATCGCCCGGGAGCACGACCATCAGTTCGAGCCCACCATCTTCTATATAGACTTGCGGGCCCAGGGGAAGGGCTTTGACCGCTATTGCGAGCGGGCCAAGACCGAGCACGGGGTGCGCTATATCCGTTCCATGATCTCCCGGGTGGCCCAGGACCCCCGCACTCAAAATCTGGAACTCGGTTACGTGGACGAATCCGGCCAGGTGCAAAGCGAAGTCTTTGACATGGTGGTGCTCTCCGTGGGCCTGAACCCCCATCCGGCTGCCCGGGAAATGGCGGCCCATTGCGGCATCGCCACGGACCGCTACGGCTTCGCCGTGAATCCGCCCCTGGAATTGCTGTCCACCTCCCGGCCAGGGATCTTCACCTGCGGCGTCTTCCAGTCTCCCAAAGACATCCCGGAGACCGTGGGCCAGGCTTCCGGCGCGGCCGGGGAGGCAGCCTCCCTGCTTTCCGAGGTCCGGGGCACCCTGGTCGTCAAGAAAGAATATCCCCCGGAAAAGGAAATCAGCGGGGAGGCCCCCCGGATCGGCGTCTTTGTTTGCCATTGCGGCATCAACATCGCCGGGGTGGTGGACGTGGCGGCAGTGGGCGATTACGCCCGCACCCTGCCGAACGTGGTCTATGCCGACCACTATACTTTCACCTGCTCCACCGATTCTCTGGACAAGATGCGCCAGGTGATCGACGCCGAAAACCTGAACCGGGTGGTGGTGGCCTCCTGCAGCCCCCGGACCCATGAACCCCTGTTCCAGGAGAACCTGCGGAATACCGGGTTGAACAAGTACCTGTTTGAAATGGCCAATATCCGGGACCAGGACTCCTGGGTGCACCAGGGGACGCCGGAGCTGGCCACCGAGAAGGCCAAGGAACTGGTGCGCATGTCGGTGGCCCGGGCCGCCGTCCTGGAGCCCCTGAGTGACCTGCGCTTCCCGGTGATCCAGAAGGCCCTGGTGGTGGGCGGCGGGCTGGCCGGCCTGACGGCCGCCCTGACCATTGCCGACGGCGGTTACCAGGTCCACCTGATTGAAGTGCAGGACCGGCTGGGCGGCAGCCTGGCCCGGCGGATGCGCCGCACCCTGGAAGGCCATGAAGTCCAGCCTTATCTGCAGGAACTGGTGGCCCGGGTGGAAAACCACCCCCGCATTGACTGGTGGCCCAACACCCGGGTCCTGGACGTGACCGGCCATATCGGCAAATTCCGGAGCACGCTGGAATCGGACGATGGCCGCCGGGAGGTGGAATACGGCGCGGCGGTGATTGCCACCGGAGGTGAGGAATATAAACCGGAAGAATACCTTTATGGCCAGGACCCTCGAGTCCTTACCCAATCGGAGATGGAGAACCTGCTGGCGGAACCCCCCGAGGCCTTAGGCGCCGCGCCCAGGGTAGTGATGATCCAATGCGTCGGCTCCCGGGAGCCGGAACACCAGTATTGCAGCCGCACCTGCTGCGGCGAGGCCGTCAAAAACGCCATTACCATCAAAGAGCTCAATCCAGCCGCCCAGGTCTTCATCCTCTATCGGGATATCCGGACCTTTGGCCTTAAGGAGATTTACTATAAGAAGGCCCGGGACCTGGGAGTGCAGTTCGTGCGCTTCGATCTGGAGCGGAAACCGGAGGTAAAGGCCAGCGGCCAGGGCCTCGAAATATCGGTATTCGACCAGTCGTTGCAGGCGAACCTGGCGTTGACTGCTGATTACCTGGTCCTCTCGACGGCCATTAGGCCCCATCCGGTGAGCCGGGAAATCGCCCGGGTCTTCAAGCTGCCCTTTGACGCCGACGGCTTCTTCATGGAGGCCCACCTGAAACTGCGGCCCCTGGATTTTATCTTCAACGGCATCTTCCTGTGCGGCCTGGCGCATGGTCCCAAGTTCCTGGACGAAAGCATCGCCCAGGCCAAGGGGGCGGCTGCCCGGGCCCTGGGAGTTCTGGCTCAGGAGGCAATGTACGTGGCCGGGTCAGTGGCCCAGGTGGACCCCTTACTGTGCGCCGCCTGCCTGACCTGTGTGCGCACCTGCCCCTACGGGGTTCCCAGGATGGATGAAAGCGAAGGAGTGGTGGTCATCGACCCCGCCTCCTGCCAGGGCTGCGGCAACTGCGCCAGCGCCTGCCCCCGGAAGGCCATTACGGTGAAGCACAACCTGGACGAGCAATTTATTGCCCAAATTGGCGCCATCGGCTTGCCCTGGCCCACGGTCAGCTTAAGCGAGAGGAGTGGAGCATAAGAGATGGAATTTAATCCTAAAATACTGGCCTTGGTTTGCACCTACTGCGCCTACACGGCTGCAGATATGGCGGGGTCGGCCCGGATGCAGTACCCGGCCAACGTGCTTGTCATTAAGTACCTGTGCACTGGCCGGATTGACATCATTCACATCCTGAAAGCCTTTGAGGCCGGGGCTGATGCCATCTTCGTGGGCGGCTGAGAGGCCGGAACCTGCCATTTCCTGGAAGGAAATCTCAGAGCGCGGGAACGGGTGGAATACACCCGGCAATTGCTGGAGGAAAGCGGTCTGGGGGCTGACCGCCTGGCCATGTATGAGATCGCGGCCTCGGACGCCCCCAAATGGGTGGCGGCGGTGAAAGAGATGACCGAAAAGGTTAAAGCTCTGGGGCCCAATCCTGTGAACCCGAGGTGGGGGCTGGAGGCAGTGGTCCCGGAAGAATTAGAACTGGCGGTACAGAGATGATCATCGCAGAACGGAAGCCTTTTGCGGAAATCAAGACAGCGGTGGCGCCCTTTGAGAAAATCCTCATTGTCGGGTGCGGCACCTGTGTGGCGGTTTGCCTGGCGGGCGGGGAAAAAGAGGTGGGGCTCCTGGCCTCGCAACTGAAGCTCGCCCGGGGACAGGAAGGCAAGCCCCCCAAGATCGGGGAAATCACGGTGGAGCGCCAATGCGACCTGGAATTCATCCGGCCTCTGAGCGACACCGTCGTCGATTATGACGCGGTTATTTCGACGGCTTGCGGCGCCGGGGTGCAGTTTCTCGCGGCATTGCCCGAGATGAAACCGGTCTTCCCGGCGCTCAACACTACTTTCATCGGAGTTAATGAGGAGGCGGGTTATTATACCGAGCGCTGCCGGGCCTGCCACCAGTGTTACCTGGGAGTGACCGGGGGTATTTGCCCGCAAACCATGTGTCCCAAGGGGTTGCTCAACGGTCCCTGTGGCGGCAATATCCAGGGGAAATGTGAAGTTAATCCGGACCAGGCCTGCGCCTGGTGTGAGATTTATGCCAGACTGGAACGGGAAGGGCGGCTGGGGCAGATCGAGCCCATCCTGCCGCTGCATCCCTACGGGCGGTGCGTCACCCCCGGCAAGGTGATCCACCCGGCTTATAAGAGGAGATATGGCGTCCATGAGTAAGCTCAAGGAAGCTTTGGAAGGCGGCCATTTCCCCATCGTCATGGAAATTAAACCTCCTAAGGGCATTGATCTGGAGGGGATGCTGGCTCCGGTGAAATCGCTCAACGGGAAGGTGACCGCCTTTGGGATTCCGGACAATGAAGATGCCAAGATGAAACTCTCGCCCCTGGCAGCGGCCAGGCTGGTCCAAGAGGCCGGAGGTGAACCCTTGCTCCTCATGACCTGCCGGGATCGCAACCGCCTGGCCCTGGAGAGCGATTTGCTCGGCGCCGGCGCCCTGGGCATAGAAAATATCCTGGCGTTGAGCGGCGATTTCGTCAGCCTGGGT
>JBEKDQ010000231.1:0-4315 GCA_050014275.1 Desulfobaccales bacterium
CCGGGAGTTGATGGCGCCGGGCCACCTCGAAGTCGTTGAAGTCGTGGGCCGGGGTGATCTTCAGGGCGCCGCTGCCGAACTCCGGGGAGACGTAAGAGTCGGTAATTACCGGGATCTCCCGCCCCAGCACCGGCAAGCGCAGGGTGGCCCCGTGGAAGGCTAGATAGCGCTGGTCTTCGGGATGGACCGCCACCGCGGTGTCGCCCAGCAGGGTCTCGGGCCGGGTGGTGGCCACGGTGAGGTGGCCGTTGCCCTGGGCCAGGGGGTAGCGGATATGGTAAAGGTGGCCGTCGTGGGGGTCGTGCTCCACCTCCAGGTCCGCCAGGGCGGTGCGACAGCGGGGGCACCAGTTGATCATGTAGTCGCCCCGGTAGATGAGGCCTTCTTCATAGAGGCGCACGAAGACCTCGCGCACCGCCCGGGACAAACCCTGGTCCAGTGTGAAGCGCTCCCGGCTCCAGTCGCAGGAGCAGCCCAGGCGCTGCAACTGCTTGATGATCTGCCCGCCGGATTCCGTCTTCCACCGCCAGACCCGCTCAATAAAGGCCTCCCGACCCAGGGCGTGGCGATCGCTGCCCTCCGCGGCCAGCATACGCTCCACCACGTTCTGGGTGGCGATGCCGGCGTGGTCGGTGCCCGGCATCCACAGGACGTCAAAACCCATCATGCGCTTGTAGCGCACCAGGATGTCCTGCAGGGTATTATTCAGGGCGTGGCCCATGTGCAAGAGGCCGGTGACGTTGGGGGGCGGGATGACGATACAGTAGGGAGGTTTGCAGCCGTCGGCCTTAGCCCGGAACAGCCCCTGCTCTTGCCAATATTTGTACCACTTTTCCTCAATCCGGGAGGGATCGTAGACTTTGTCCAGAATTTCCGCCATGGTGGTCCTTATTAATCTAATTTCTTATAAACCCTGCTGCGGTGCTGGACGGCAGCGATTTCAATGACGTGTTCTGCTTCATTCACGGCGAAGACGAGTCGCCAGTCGCCCACCCTGGAATAACGCCGATCCGGGGCCATTTCTAACTGTTTCGATAGGCGATGATCGAACGGGTTCAAGGCCAGTTCGTCAATGCGTGCCTGGACCCGCTTCATGGTGGCCCGATCCATCCGCTCTATTTCCTTAATAGCCTTGGCGGAGGGGCGCACCTGGTATTTCACAGGCCGTGCCTTTGTTTGAACTCTTCCCAGTCCACATACTCACCCCGCTGGATCCGGGCAAAACCTTCCTCAATCTCTGACAGGTCCTGGGCCGAAAAGTATTCCTCCCCTTCCCTGAGACTAAGCAAAAATTCCAAGAAACGCTTGGCCGCTACGGTCTCCGTCTCGGGCAAAGCCTCAATTAAGCCGTGTAATTGTTTCTTGGAAACGGTTTTCATGAAATTATCCCTCCGAGGCAATTCTATCACCAAATAATGCCGAACGCCACGCAGATACGGCCATCTCCGTGAAGTACACTTGGTTCGACAAGAATGGGAAAGCCGCGCGCGGCGGTGAACTCCCTGTTGAGGTCCTTCCTCAGGCACTCGACTTTGCGATCCGACGCGGATATGTGAGCCTTTGCCCTTGCCCTTAAGCAAGGCGTCGGTCCATAAAAGGGAGGTATTGCGTGTGTTCTCCAAATTTTGGTGATGTTACACAAATTGACCCACGATCAGGAATTAATTTGACAGGGGTAGAATATATTTGATATGACCAAGTGGTCATGTTGAGGCACGAAGAAGAAGCGGCCCTGGCCACCTTCCGGCAACTGCCGCCGGACAAGCAGGAACGCGTCCTCACCGCCGCCCTGGCGGAGTTCGCCGACCAGGGATATCGGGCCGCCTCCCTGAACCGTCTGGTGGCCCGGGCGGGCATTGCCAAGGGTTCTCTCTATCAGTATTTTCCCAATAAGGAAGGAATCTATCGTCACCTGTTCCGGTTTGCCCTGGATCGGGTCCGGCGCACCCTGACCATGGTCAAGGAAGATACCCTGGAGGAAGGCTTCTTCAGCCGCCTGGAGAAATCCTTGCTGGCCGGGGTGGGGTTCCTGGGGGAGCATCCTCGCATCTTCAACTTCTACCTGAAGATCCAGTTCGACCAGAACGTCCCCTACCGGGAGGAGTTCCTGACCACGGTGCGCCGCCACGCGGTGGACTACTTCTCCTCCCTGGTGCGCCGGGCCAAGGCCCGGGGGGAGCTGCGGCCCGGAGTGCCGGAGGCTGCGGTCCTCTTCCTCCTGGACGCCCTGTTCGACCGCTTCCTCCAGGCCGTGGCCGTGCCCGCCCTGGACGTTACCCTGGGTCTGAACCAGGCGCCGGAGGCGATCATCCGAAAAAGGGTCAAGGAACTGGTGCAACTTCTACGCGAAGGCCTGGCGGCCTAGGGACGCACCTGCTATGCCGCCCCTTGAAAAGATATATAATGACTTTTAAATGACCAGCCGGTCATAAAGGAGTCCGGGGATGGCCCTTCCCAAGTTTCAGGACCACGATCTGAGGTCCATCTATGACAAGGTAGCAGCAAAGGTCCGACTGGACCGGGAAGACGGCCTGGCCCTGTTCGAGAGCGCCGATCTGCTGGGGGTTGGGGCCCTGGCCCAGGTGGTGCGGCAGCGGCTCCACGGCCGCCAGGCCTTTTATATCTATAACCAGCACCTCAACTACTCCAACATTTGCATCAACGGCTGCAAGTTCTGCGCCTTTAGTCGCAAGCCCGGAGAGCCGGGGGCCTACGAGATGTCTCTGGAGGAGATCTTCGCCAAGATCGAGGCCCGGCGCCACGAACCCATCACCGAAATCCACATAGTGGGCGGTTGCCATCCGGACCTGCCCTTTTCCTTTTACCTGGAGATGCTCCGGGGCATTAAAAGGCTGCGCCCCGCAGTGCACCTCCAGGCCTTCACCGCGGTGGAGGTGGCCCATCTCTCCGACCGTGCCGGGCTGGGCGTCGCCGACACCCTGCTGGCCCTAAAGGAGGCGGGTCTGGGATCCCTCCCCGGCGGTGGCGCCGAGGTCTTCAGCCCCCGCATCCGGCAAATTCTCTGTCCCGAAAAGCTCTCCCCGGAAGGGTGGCTGGGGGTGGCCCAAACCGCCCACCGCCTGGGGCTCAACTCCAATGCCACCATGCTTTACGGCCACCTGGAGACCCTGGAAGAGCGGGTGGATCATCTAATAAGACTTCGCCAGGCGCAAGATGAAACCCAAGGGTTTTTGGCCTTCATCCCCCTGGCCTTCCATCCCCAAAACACTGGCCTCAGTGAGCTGAGCGGCCCCAGCGCCATCGATGATCTCAAGACCCTGGCGGTCTCTCGTCTGCTGTTGGACAACATTCCCCATCTCAAGGCCTTCTGGGTGATGCTGGGGCCCAAGCAGGCCCAGATTTCGTTGTGTTTTGGGGTGGACGATGTGGACGGCACCGTCATGGAGGAGCGCATCACTCACATGGCCGGGGCCCAGACCCCCCAGGGTCTGACCCGGGCCCAGCTCCGGGCCCTGATCCGGGAAGCTGGCTGTGAGCCGGTGGAACGGGACACCCTCTACCGGGTGGTGGAAGCTGCATGATGCCGCGCCCTGACGAAATAGACGAAATAGATAGAATAGAGGGAATCTTGGAAAAATTGATCCAGGGCGGGCGCCTCGACCGGCTGGCAGCCAACCGCCTTTGGGACCTGGACCTCCTCACCCTGGGGAGCGCCGCCGATCTGGTGCGCCGGCGCCTCCACCCCGAGTCCCGGGTCAGTTACGTCATCGACCGCAACATCAACTATACCAACATCTGCGTCTCCGGCTGCCGCTTCTGCGCCTTCTTTCGCCCCCCCGGGGCCCCGGACGGCTACGTCCTGGGCTGGGACGACCTGGCCGCCAAACTTAAGGAACTCAAGGACTATGGCGGCAGCGGGGTCCTCCTCCAGGGAGGCCTCAACCCGGAACTGGGGCCGTCGTATTACGAAAGGCTTATCGGCTGCATCCGGGACTTTGGCCTGGCGGTGCATGGCTTTTCACCCCCGGAGCTGGTCTTTTGGGCCGACGAGTGGGCCCTGACCCTGGAGGAGGTCATCCGCCTCCTGGTGGCCGCGGGCTTAAGCTCCATTCCCGGGGGCGGCGCCGAGATCCTGATGGACCGGGTGCGCCGCCTGGCTTCCCCCCATAAGTGCGACAGCGCCCAGTGGCTGGAGGTTATGGCCACCGCCCATAAATTGGGGTTAAAGACCAGCGCCACCATGATGTTCGGGCATCTGGAGACCCGGGCCGAGCGCATCGAGCACCTCCTCAAGATCCGGAAGTTGCAGGATGAAACCGGCGGCTTCACCGCCTTCATCCCCTGGACCTTCCAG
>JBEKDQ010000232.1:0-4225 GCA_050014275.1 Desulfobaccales bacterium
GCGGCTGCGGTGCCGGTCTCGCCCCGGGTGCTGGCCGCCGCCCCCTACCTTCAGGCCGACCCCATGAGGCTGGCCCTGATGGGAGGCGAAGACTACCAACTCCTCTTCACCTCGCCCCCCCATAAGGCGGTGCGGCTGCACCAGGCCTTCGCCGGGGTCGGGCTGCCGCCTCCTCTGCTTTTGGGAGAGATCGTGGCAGGCGACCGGGTCTTCCTAATTGACGCCGCAGGCGAAGTGGATATCTCCGGGGCCGGATATGACCATTTCCACCTTGACCCGGAGAACCAAGCAATTTAACCTAAATAAATATCAGCTAATCAGCTATCAGCTAAGGCAAAAGGCAAATTGCCTATGGAAGCCGACCGGAGGCCGAAGATGCAAGAAGTCGCTTTTACCGCCCTGGTGCACGGGGTCTATGTGGTCACCACCCGCCTGGAGGACCAGGTCAACGGTATGACCGCCGCCTGGGTCTCCCAGGTGTCTCTCAAGCCCTTGCTGATGATGGTCTCCATTGCCCCGCTTCGCTATTCCCATCGCCTCATCAAGGAAAGCGGCATTTTTGCCATCAACGTCCTGGACAGTGGCCAGGCGGACCTGGGTAAGCGCTTCGGTTTTAAGAGCGGCCGCCAGGTGGACAAATTTGCCGGGCTGGAGTGGACCACCGCGGCCACCGGGGCCCCCATCCTGCCCCAGGCTTACGCCTACCTGGACCTCAAGCTTAAAGACACCTTCCCCGCCGGGGACCATACCCTGTTCCTGGGGGAGGTGGTGGCGGCCCAAATCCTCCACCCCCAGGCCCAACCCCTGGTCTTTAAAAAGAGCGATTTTTTCTGATTCCGCCGCAGCCCCGGAGCCGGCCCCCATCATCCCTTAACTCCTTCCCGCCCGGCAGGCGAGTGGCCACCCCTGGCGGCCCCCAAAAAAGATTTGACTTATGTTAAAATTGAGTTTAATGGTAAAAAAAGCTCGTTTCGAAAAGTGGATCATTCCTTTCAGGGACGCCGGCAACGCTTGGGGATGTAGGTGGGGGGAACATGTTCGACTTTGGGGAGGCGGGGAAAATCTGCCTAAACCAGGAGAGGCAGGGGGCTTGCGAAAATTGCCTGTGGTGGGAATGGGATGCGGCCCGGCATGAATGCCGTAATTCCCATGGCCACGTCTGCCCGGGCTATCGGGAGCGGCTCTTCCGCCTGGAAGCGCCGGACGTCGCCGGGAGCCCCGGCTTACCGGCCGGCCCGAAGTGCCGCCGCTCGCAGGTGGCGAGTTAGCTGATCCGCCCGGCGCAAAGGCAGAGGAATCCGGTACCTGGCAACGCAGCCCAGCGTAATCTCGCGGCTTTCCTCCAGGGTAATGCGATACCCGGGAGAGAGGTAGAGGGGTTTTTTGTCCTTTTGGGTCCGCAGGATCAAGCCCACCATCCTTCCCTGATAAATTAAAGAACTGGCGGCCCCGGCCTCCGGCGCCGGCTCCGGCCCCTGGCCCACCAGGCGGCTCTTGGCCACCCCGATGGTGGCTACCTCCAACACCAGGCCCAGATGCGAAGCCAGCCCCAGCCCCCGGGGATGGGCAATCCCCTGGCCGTCCACCAACAGCACCTCCGGCCGATTCTTTAACCTCCGAAACGCCGCCGCCAGGATGGGAACCTCCCGGAAACTGAGGAGCCCGGTGCGGTAGGGGAAGGGGCACTCAGCCTCGGCCCCCGCCTCTTCCAGCAATTCCATTTCCGGATATCGGTAAACCGCCACGGCCCCGAAGAGGCGCCGGTCCTCCCGGTCGCTAATGGCGTCCGCCCCGGCCACCAGGCGAGGCGGCCCCGGCAAAGACAGGAGCCGGACACGACGCCTCAGCTCCTCCTGGAGCGCCACCGCCTCCAGGTAGGTCTTGGGCCAGGAATCTAAGATTTTCTCCAATCCCCTTCCTTCGCCGGCTTCGGCTGATCCTCCCATTTATTAAATATCACAAAATCTCCTAAACGGCAGGGGAATTGGTTAACCTTGCCGATGGGGCCGGGGCTGAGCTTAGGGGACTGGCCGGGGGATTTTGTGAAATTTAGCATTTTTTCCCTAACGCCACCCGGCCCCGCCATATAATCATAGTGGTCCAGGAAAAAGACTTTATTTTTTAGTGAAAAATTTATATATAAATAATATGGGTAGCTCCCCTAATTAATGGGATTATTCATAAAATTTCCTGACTTAGGCCTGGGGGCCGGCGTTAAAAAAAAGCCGCCCTTGGTAAACTGCAACCCAGGCGAATTTCAGGTTTATCAAGTTTCTCTGGAGGAAACATGGCAGAAGAGGCCCCAAAAGAAGTGAGGGTAGACCGAAAGCACCGCAAAATCGGGAGCATCGCCCCAGAACTGGCGGATCGCTGCTATACCTGCGGCACCTGTTCCGGGGGTTGCCCCGCCACCGGCCTGGTTCCCATTGAGGGCGCCGGGGGCACCTGGGATGCCCGCAAAGCCATCCGGGCCATCGTCTTCGGGATGGAGCAGGAAGTCATCGATTCCAAGTGGCCCTGGGTCTGCACCCTGTGCGGCCGGTGCCAGTACCAGTGCCCCATGGGCATCCAGTTGCTGCGGACCTTCCGGGCCTGCCGCAGCGCCCGGGAGCGGGACAAGGTGCCCGGGCCGATCCACAAGGGCACCATGATGAATCTCGAGCGGGGCAATAACCTGGGGATTCCCCGGGACGATTTCCTCTTCCTCCTGGCGGACATGGGGGTGGAGATGGAAAACGACGAGGAGCAGCCCACTCCCGGCTTCTACGTGCCGGTGGATAAGGAAGGGGCCAACATCATCGTCACCGTCAATTCCAAGGAGCCCTTCGGCGAGCCCGACGATATGAAATTCTGGTGGCGCATCTTCTACGCCGCCAAAGAAGACTGGACCATCTCTTCCACCAACTGGGAAGGGGTCAACTGGGGGCTGTTCAGCGGAGACGATCCCGCCATGAAGATCCAGGTGGAGCGGATCATCGAGAACGCCCGGCGACTTAAGTGTAAAACCATCCTGTACCCCGAATGAGGGCACGCCTACTTTGCAACCCGGTTCGGGTTCAAAAATTGGTTTCCGGAAGTCTACGAGGAATTCAGGGTTCTGAGCGTCATGGACCTGCTGGAAGAGTACATCAAGGAAGGCAGGATCAAGCTGAATACCCATAAATATCACGAAGCCTACACAGTGCACGACCCATGCAACTACGTACGCAAGTCCCAAATGTCCTTTGGCGATAACATGGGCGAGAAGACCCGCTGGATCTCCCAGCAGTGCATCGATCCCAGCCTCTACCGGGAAATGGTGGACGACCCCTTAAACAACCTATGCTGCGGCGCCGGCGGCGGCGCCTGGGCCATGCCCTACGACGAAGAGCGACTGACCTATGGCCGGATGAAGGCGGACCAGATCAGGGACAGCGGCGCCGAGATCGTTATCGCCCCCTGCCACAACTGCCGGGATCAGATCATGAAGGGCCTGGGGGGCGAATTCAAGAAGGGTAAGATGGACATGGGCAACTACCAGGAAACCTTATATCTCTGGGAACTGGTGGCCAATTGCCTGGAGTTCGAGCCCTGGAGCGAAGCGGAGATCGAGGCGGCCCACGCCGCCCGGGACGCCCAGTTTGAGCGGGACGGCATCGAGTTGGAGCAGGAGGAGGAGGAGTAACTGGCCGCGGCTGCTTAAAGGCTAAAATCCTTGACTAAAGCGGGCCTGGCAGACCTAAAGTCTGCCGGGCCTTTTTGCGGCCTCCCGGCCTGGTCCTGGTGGCTATCAGCAGGAAACCTCCGACGATCATCCCAAGGTGGGTTTTTCGTTTTTTCGTTTTTTCGTTTTTTCGTAAGGGCCCCCTGGAACCTGCTAGTGGTCTGTTCGCAATTGATTATCCATTGAAACGGTTCATGGCCTGGCGGCCACACCAAAGCGATGAAAATGCTTACCAAAAAAGAGAACCCGTAGGGCGGGAAAGCGAAGCGCATCCCGCCATTAGCAGTGTGCTGCGGGCACGGAGGCGCGCCCCACCGACATCAACCAGCATTTTCAGAGAAAATGGACTGATTTTTGACCCCCCTTTGGAAAAGTATGCCCACTAGCTAATCAATTCATGGAATTTAAAAGGTATTTCCCTCTCCCCCCTTGGGGGTGTTTGGACCGGGGAGATGGGTAACAACCGTTCGGGGACATAGGTAACACATTTTTGGTTCGACAAAGGGTCCGAGTAAGGTTATG
>JBEKDQ010000233.1:0-4208 GCA_050014275.1 Desulfobaccales bacterium
GTCTTGTATGTTTGGGGCATCTCAAGTCTTCTAGACAATCTCCCATGGGGGCGATGATTTTGAAACGGTCATCGATCTCTCGCATCAGGAGAAAACCAACGTCTGAGGTGATCGTGGCGCCATGGAAATCTATCATGATGGTGCGGTTAAAATCTGGCCGGATTACCCCTTTCTGGCTTTCACCACTATTGAGCATCTTTGAGCCCCCTGATTTGCTAATTATTTCTCCTTATATCATATAGTTATGTTGGTTTCCTTCACTTTTCGCCGAATAATCCAGGGTAAAATATCAAGGCCGGGGCCTATCTCTGGGGGGCATCTCCCAGACCCTCACCAAAACCCCTGCCCACTCCTCGTGACGCATTTGTAGGGGTTGTTCCTACGGGCACAGGGGCCCCAGCCGACTGGCGAGAATTTTTCATTATAAAATTTGGGATTGGCCCTATACCAGGGGGGGTCTGCTATTTCCCCCTCGATAGATTTTGAGAATTTTGTCCGTGGGGGACATTCAAGCACAGGGGGGGCAGGAGTCCCACCTGGGGTTTGCCTTCCGGGGCCGAAAATCCTGTGGGATGCAGGGGCGGGGGACCTGGGTTGGGGACTTGAAAGTGGCAGGCGAAGGCGAGGCCGGCGTCGGGCCGGGAATTGGATGCCGCCGTGGTCTTGACGGCCTGAGACGGCCCAGGAGAGGCGATAAGGCTTCACCCCTTATCTATTCTGGGGGAGAGCGTTTAACTCTCGATAATCCCCCATTTCTTGGCCCGCTCCCGGTAGGGCGGGGGAAAGGCGGGGGAGAAGTTCTGGTATACGGTGATGGGGTAGCGGGCCCCAATTTTCCGGGCCGCGCCCTTGAGGCCCACCAGCATGCCCTCCAGGACCCCGGCCGGCATGCTCAGGACCAGCTCCTCATCCTGGGTCATGGAAAAGGTGCGGTCCCCCTGGCCGGGGATCACCACCTTAACTTCCCCGTCCCGGTAAGGCCCGATGAGGTAGGAGCTGCACTCCACCTTGCCGCCGAAGTCGCCGGCGACCCTTTTTCCCAAGCTGAAGGTCACGGCCTGGGTGAGGCGCATGAGCTGGGCCGGGTTGCCGTAGACCACTACCACCTCGGGATCCAGGGCCAGCTTCTCCAGGGGGCAGAGGTAGATGGCCGCCACCTCCTCAGGCCTGAAGCGGGGCAAGGCCTCCACTTCTTTGATGGCCGGGCCCACGGCGGGGTGGAAGCCCACTTCGCAGAAGAGCTGGCCCAACTCCAGGATGGGGTCAGCGACCGGCACAAAGCCGAAGGCCAGCATGCCGGGGATGCACAGCAGGTCGCCGCGGGTCAGGCCTACCGCCCACCCGTAGATGCGGGCCATGGTGACGCCCTGGCAGATGGTTACTTTCTTGCCGAAGATCTGGGAGGGGCGGCGAGTGCCTTCCGGCAGGTTCGCCACCTCTTTCAGAAAAGTCACGCCGAAAGGCTCGGTGCGCAGGCGCAAGATTTCCTTAAGTTGGTGGGCCGCGGCTTTATAGTCCATAATCTCCCTCGCATAAAGTCGGGATTGGGTTGGATTTTGAGAATTTTGTCCGTGGGGGACATTCAAGCACAGGGGGGTAGGAGTCCCATCCCGGGGTTTGCCTTCCAGGGCCGAAAAATCTCCAGGCGCGGGGCGGCCGCTGAGCGGATTTCGGCGCGGCTGGTCATTAAAGGATGCCAGGTGTCCAGAGCCGAGACTGCCAGACAGGTGGTGTTGGGGGTGGAGGGAGTGGAGGGCTGTCTGCGTCTGGAGGCACGGCTCACGGGTCTGAAAAGCCCCGATGCCCTCCGACCCCTCCTACCCCCTTGGCAGGGTCCGTTCGATCGTTTTGACGCCTGCCTCCCCCGTGTTCAATCGCGGGGAGGCCATCCCAGAGATCGGCCTGAGCCTCTTTGCCGGCCTTGGCGATCCAGTCGCGCCGAGCAAGGTCCGCCAAGACCAACCCCACAAAATGGCGATCATCGTCCTGGGCGTGGGGGAGGCCCTGGGGCTGCGGCTACGGTCTGGACAGGGGCAGGCGAAGGGGAGGCCGGCGCCTGGACCGAGCGGTGGTAAGTGGGGATGGTGGTCACCGAGGCCGGCCAGGTGGTCAAGGGCAAGAGCAAGGCCCAAGGCCCAGGACTCGGGGCAAGAGATGAGGCTGCCCTTCCCTGGGGGGGGCTGAGACGGCCCAGAATGAGAGATAAGGGCGGGACCCTTGCCTTACCATTCACCCGGGGAGATCGTGCGAAAATGGCCACCTAAGCAAGGCTCTGTGGCGAAATTGGGGTATTCTTGAAGGAATTATTACCCCCACGGGCGCGGGGGCGGACGGAATAATCAGGGCGAACGCGCTCGCCAGAATCCATCACCCCCACGGGTGCAGGGAGACGGGGTGAAGATCATCTCCGGTGACAAGGACCTGCTGCATCAACCCCACGGGCGCGGGGAGACGGGAAGTCTTTCGGGAAGTCCTTCAGAGGTGGCCCGGGAGCCCAGACCTCCCAGGCTAACCCGCTTCTGAGGCCCGAATCCCCAAAACTTACCCTCTGAGAAGCCCCAGGCGAGGCGATAAGGGAAAGGGCAAGAGGCTTTATTTTCACCTTCCCTAATTTTTTTTTCTTGATAATCTATAACATTGTTATATATTAATGGCATGGACGGAATGGCATTACGCACCTGGCGGCAAAAGTGGGGGCTTTCTCAAGCCAAGCTGGGTAGAGCATTGGGGGTGAGCAGCATGGCCGTGGCCTATTGGGAATGGGGCCGGCGGCGCATCCCTCCCTTACTCCCTTGGGCCTTGGAAGCTCTGGAGAGTCGCTTACAAAAAGGAGGCAAAGATGGGCTTACTGGTGGAGTGCCCGGAGTGCAAGAAGCGGAATAGTGCCAAGGTGAAAACCTGCAAATGCGGCTTTGCCCTGGCGAAGTTCTCGGGGCGTGCTTGGTGGATTGAGTATTACGATCAGGACAAGAGACTCAGGCGAGAGCGCATAGGCCCCAATAAGGGGGCGGCAGAGCAGCGATACCGGGAAGTGATGAGCGCCAGGACTGAGGGGCGGTATATCAAGAAAAGCCCTGATGCCCGGACGCTGTTTAAAGATTTGGCGGCATGGTATCTTGATCTCCCGGAAGTAAAGGTGAAGCGGAGTTATGACCGGGACCAGCTCACGATGCGCAAGCTGCTTCCCTTCCTTGGGGACCAGCTGTTGAGGGAGATCACCCCCGCCACGGTGGAAGCATACCGGCAAAAGCGGCTGTCTGAACCGTCCGGGCGCACCCCTACCACTTTGACCGCGCCTGCCACGGTGAACAGGGAAATAGCATGTTTCAAGACCATCTTTAGCAAGGCGATGAAGAATGGCAAAGCGGAGCGGAACCCAGCCCAGGGGATAAAGCTACTGAAAGAGCATAACGAACGGGACCGTATTCTAAGTCATGAAGAATATATCCGGCTACTGGCCCATTGCCCAGAGCACCTTAAGCCCATTGTAAAGCTGGCCTACCATTCCGGCATGAGACGGGGAGAAATCCTGAACTTAAAATGGGACCGGGTGGATTTGAAAGAGGGGTTCATCCGGCTCCGGCCAGAGGACACCAAGACAACTGAAGGGCGGCCTGTGCCTCTCAACCATGAATTAATGGAGATGTTCAAGGCTATGCCCCGCGGCTTACCTGGGGTGCCAGTGTTTACCTACCAGGGCAAATCTGTGGAGGCAGTGCGGCGGAGTTTCGCCACTGCCTGTAAGAAGGCAGGGATTGAGGATTTCACCTTTCACGACTTGAGACACACGGCCATAAATAATTGGCGGGTCCAGGGCCATGACTATTTCAAGATCATGGCGGCCAGTGGCCATAAAACCATGAGTGTTTTCAAGCGGTACAATACGGTGAGCAAAGATGAACTGCGAACCCTCGTGAATGGAAAATCGGAATAGATATTCACCTATATATTCACCGAGCCAAACAATAGGTTAGCCAAAATCGGCTAACCCATTGTATTTACTGGCGCGCCTGGCAGGATTCGAACCTGCGACCCACGGATTAGAAGTACGATTTATATTACCTCCTTCTATTTCCTTCTAACCCAAGTTCTACAGTCAGTTTTTTAAAATATAGTGATATCAAATAGTTGTATGGACGCGATTGTCTTTCGGCACCACATTTTCCAGGTGTCTGACCGGGGGTGGGAGGCTGACCCCCACGGCCTGG
>JBEKDQ010000234.1:0-4180 GCA_050014275.1 Desulfobaccales bacterium
CCCGGGATATGCCTTACGTGGTTTCCCTCAAAGAAGCGACCCCGGATCGCCCTGAACTCATCGGGGGTAAGGCCAATGCCTTGAGCATCATCATGCAAAACCTCTCCCTGCCGGTGCCCCCGGGCTTTGTCATCACCACCCGCGCCTGGCGCCGCTTCCTGGACGACAACCATCTGGAAGAGCGGATTCACGGCTGGTTGGAAGCCTGGGCCGCGGGGGAGCGCGAGGAAACCGAGAGCGCCCGGCAGCTCCAGTACGGCATCCTGGCGGGGGTGGTCCCCCATGAAGTGGCCGGGGAGATCCGGCGCCAGGCGGAAAAGGGAGCCGGTTCCTGGGCGGTGCGCAGCAGCGCCTACGGGGAGGACGGCGAGATCTCCTTTGCCGGCCTGCACCAGAGCTTCCTCAACGTTCCGCCCAAGGGCCTCCTCGAGGCCTTTAAGCAGGTGCTGGCCAGCCTTTATTCGCCTGAAGCCCTGGTGTACCGGCAGGCGATGAGGATGCTGGGGGAGGAGGCGGCCATGGCGGTGCTGGTTCAGGAGATGGTCGCCAGCCAGGTGAGCGGGGTGGTGCACACCTCGGATGTCAGTGGCTCGGAGCCGGACTGCCTGGTGATTTACGCCTCTTGGGGTCTGGGGCGCACCGTGGTGGAGGCCAGGGGTCCGGTAGACCGCTATGTAGTAGAGCGGGACTATCCCCACCGCCTACGGCGCCAGGAGATCGCCCGGAAGGAGATCCTGACCCGGCCCGCGGCCGGTGGGGGAGAGGAGGCGGCGCCGGTGGCGGGGGATGCGCAAGAGCAGGCCAGCCTCTCCGAGGAAACCCTCCACACCCTGGTGCGCTGGGCCTTGAGCCTGGAGCGCTACTTCAAACGGCCCCAGGAGATCGAATGGGCCCTGGACGAGGCGGGCCACTGCTGGCTCCTGCAGTCCCGGGGACTGCAGATTTCCAAGACCGCCTCCCCGGTTGGGCAGGATATTTGCGAAACCTGTGCTTTTTATCCGATACTCATTGCACAAACCGGGGAGGTGGTCCATGCCGGGGTGGGCTCCGGGCCGGTCTGCCTGGTACAGTCGGATGAGGGCATGAACCGCTTTCCGGAGGGGGCGGTCCTGGTGACCAAATATACCGCGCCCTGGCTGGCCCGTATCGTGCCCAAGGCCGCGGCCATAGTGGCGGAGCGGGGCTCGGTGGCGGGGCATTTGGCCACCATCGCCCGGGAATTCCGGGTCCCCACCCTGGTGGGAGTGGAGCGGGCCAGTGAAATCCTGGCGGAAGGCATGAAGGTGACGGTGGATACCAAGCAACGGATCATTTATGCCGGCCGGGTCAAGGAACTGCTGCAATATGAACTGATGCAGGCCATGGCCTTCGAAGACGCCCCGGAGTTCCGGCTTTTGAGGCGTCTGCTGACCCGCATCGCGCCCCTCTATTTGACCGATCCCCTGGACCCGGATTTCACCCCGGAGGGCTGTAGAACCGTTCACGATGTGATCAGATTCATTCATGAAAAGGCGGTGGCGGAATTGATGGACCTGCCCCGCTTCATCAAGCGCTTCAAAGGGGTGCAGATCTGGACCCTGGTTTCGGATATACCCCTGGGCCTCAAAGTCATTGATCTGGGTGGAGGAGTCGAAGCAGAGCCTCGGGGCGCCAAGTTATTTCCGGAACAGATCAGGTCGCTCCCTCTGCAGGCCCTGTGGGAGGGCCTCTCAGAACCGGGGGTCTGGAGCACGCAGCCAGTGCCGGTGGACTTTAAAGGGATGATGTCCAGTCTCACCAAAACCATGGCCGCGACTCCCGGCGCCGGCCCGGCGGCGGCATTCAACCTGGCAGTGATCACCGAGACCTACTTGAACCTGCACCTGCACCTGGGCTACCACTTCAACCTCATAGACGCCAGGATGGATCCAGAATCCCATCGCAACCACATCTATTTTCGCTTTGTGGGAGGGGTTACGGACTTGACCCGGCGGTCCCGCCGCTCCCAGTTGCTGGCTAAGATTCTCTCCCGGTACGACTTCAAGGTGGACACCAAGGGAGACCTGGTAGTGGCCAAAGTGCTGCACCTGCCCCAGGAGGACGTTAAGGAGCTCCTCAAGGTCTTGGGAAGGCTTATCGGTTTCACCCGGCAACTGGACATTCAGTTGCGCCACGACGAAGATATTCCGGAATTTGCGGAGGCCTTCTTGCAGCAAATGCTAAGGTCGGATCCCCCCGATACAGGAGGAAAATATGAGTCCGGATAAGCTGAGGATCTTGGTGCTGGACGATGAGCCCATCGTTTGCAAGCGGTTAAAGCCGGCCTTGGAGAAGCTTGGTTACGAAGTGGACGCCTTTACCCGGAGCCCCGAGGCTATGCATCAGATTCAGCAGATCAGCTACGACATCATCATCACCGATCTCAAGATGAAGGAGATCGACGGCATGCAGTTTCTGAGCGAGGCCAAGAAACTCCATCCCGACACGGAAGTCATCGTCATCACCGGCTTCGCCACCATGGAAACCGCCAAACAGTCCTTTCAAAAAGGGGTGTTCGATTTCATCGCCAAGCCCTTTAAATTGAGCGAGATTCAGGAGGTGGTGAACCGGGCCGCAGCCAAGATTCGGGGGAGCGAGGCTTAGAAGGTTGAGAACAGCCAGCCGCCTTGGCTGTTCCCGGGCAGGGGAGGGCGCCTGCCCCAGATGAGCAAATACTAATTTGAAAGGATACGAAGATATGATTAAGACCCTGGTAGCCATCGAAGTGGATCTGGCCTCCAGCCTTGCCATCCGATACGCCTGTCAATTGGGCTGCTTAATCGAGCTGGAGCTGTACCCTGTCTATGTGAAAGAACCGCCCCCCGAGGTGCCGACCACCGGCACCGGCTGGGTGCGGCACACCTGGGAGCGGGAAATCCTGGAGATGGGCAGGGAAGAGATTCAGGAGATGCTGGCCGGCGAGATGGAGTCCTGCCCCCAACTGCAGGCGCCCCGTGTGCTCTATGGGGATCGGGAATATGAGCTGCTCAAGATCATGGAACACGAGCCCTTCGACTTGTACGTGGAAGGGGCGCCTTACCCCTTCACCCCGGGCAACATCCAGCGGCGGCTCAATGCCAGGTTTTATCAGCGAGTTGGGACGCCCATCATCTGGCTCCGGATTCTGAAGAGAATCAACCAGGTGCTGGTGCCCTGCTTCGACCCGGCCGGCGCCCGGTCTGCGATCCAGAGCTTAAAAAAAATCTGGGCGGGCTGTTCCACCCCTCTCCATTTTTGTCTGGCGCCCGGGACTGGGGATGCGGTGCAGCAGGAGGTTTTGCAGGGGCGGGAGACCCTGCAGGCGGCCGGCTGCCAAACGCTCCTGCGGGATGATTGCCCTATGGCCGGCGCCGGTCCGGCCCCGGAGGCCCTGAAGGACTACGGCCTGGTGGTGGTGGCCCTGGAGCGGGTCGTCAAGAAGGATAGCCCCCGGCTGCAATGGCTGGCCCAGGTGAAGGCGCCCTTGATGCTGGTGTTGTATTAATCGCTGGTAGGTTGTTGAAAAACCGGTTTTTATGTCATCCTGAACGAAGCGCAGGATCTATAACTTATTAATATGAATAGATTCTTCACTTCACCCAGAATAACCAATTCTCAATTATAAGGAGTTTTTCAACAACTTATTAAGGAATTTCGCAAGCTTAAGCTTGCAGCTCCATTTTAAAGGGCAAAGATAAAGAACATTTTTTATTAAAGGAAAATCTGAGACCTGACACTAGAAGCTATTGCAAAACCCCTGTCTGGCCAAAAATGTCATTCTGAGCGCAGCGAAGAATCTCGAATTTTTAGTGACTTGAGATCCTTCACTTCGTCCAGGATGACAGTGAAAATCAGGTTTTGCAATAGCTTCTAGTGTTGTATTTCACAATTGGATGGACATAATATCAGGACTGGAACGCTAAGTTTGGCATGGTTAAGTCCCCCTTTGAAAAAGGGTGATTTAGAGGGATTTCAAGATGTTATATTAAATCCCCCCTGCCCCAGTAGTGTCCGGCAGGGATTTTGCATTGTGCAAGAAACCGTGGCGATAACAAATATAGCGCAGGATTTTGTATAGAAAAAACATTACTCTGCACCCAGATGAATAGATGGTCGTCCGCTAGATAAAGCTTGCATTATGCCGTAACCAGGTTCCCTAAAACTCCCTCTCCCCTGAGAGGGG
>JBEKDQ010000235.1:0-4153 GCA_050014275.1 Desulfobaccales bacterium
CGGAACAGGTCATCCCCCTGAACATCATTCCCATCGGGTACCCGGCGGAGAGGAAGATGCCGCACCCTTATGACGCGTCCCGGGTGCACACCAATCGCTGGTAATAAAGGCATCCCAGGGCAGGCACGGGGTGGGAGGGGGATTTTCAGCGAAAACGAACACCAGGGGCTTTTTAGGAACTTTACTTTGCACCTAGGAAATAGCTTTGGCAAGTTAGCTGTTCAGACCATACCGGAAATTTCTGCTTTCTTCCTGGCTCCCCATTATCGAGCAGTGCTGGCCTGGGGTCCTTAGGCTCCCCAGCAGTGAGGTATCTTGGTTCTGGGGGTGTGGTATGCTCAAATTTTTAACAAATTTCTTTTTAAGGAAGCTTGTGCTATCATGGCGTCGACGAGAGGATTCGGCTTCAAGAACAAAAATTTTGGGGGATTTTCCCCGGGCCATGAGGCCCCAAAAACCAATTTTTGACTGCGGTGGCCAAGGTTGCCGCATAAACGGCGCCTGCTCTAGTATGGTTGGTTTAGCCAACTCACCCAAAACATTCAAGATTAGAATACAGCCTTGTTTTCATGGGCACCCCAAAGTGTGCGCTCGGCGCCAGGAGGGTTTCCAGGTGCAGAGTGTTGTCAAACTTTCAATCCAATGGCGGCCGCGCTGAAGAGCCGCGGTCCCGCAAAGGGAGGAAAGAAAATGAAAATGCGACGGGTTTTAATGGTATCAGCAGTTTTTGCCATAGCCCTGGCGCTGTGCGCCGGACCGGCCCTGGCCCAGGAGAAGGTAATCAAGATCGGCGCGATTTACCCCCTGACCGGAAACCTGGCCGCTACGGGAATGGACTGCAAACGGGGCGTCGACCTGGCGGTGCAGATCATCAACGGCAAGTACGACCTGAACCTGCCCTTCGCTAAAGAGGAGGGGATCCCCAACCTGGGAGGCGCCAAGATCCAAATCATTTACGCAGACACGCAAGGCGACCCCAAGAACGGCTTGGCGGAGGCGGAACGTCTGATCACACAGGAGAAGGTTGTAGCGTTGATAGGCGCCTACCAGAGCGCGGTGACCAAAACCGGAAGTCAGGCCGCCGAACGGTTGAAGATCCCCTACGTGTGTTCGGACTCCTCCTCGCCCACTTTGACTGAGCGCGGCTTCAAATACTTTTTCCGCGTGTCGCCCCATGATGGGACCATGGCTCGCAACGAGTTCGAGTTCCTCAAAGACCTGGAGAAGAAGACGGGGCAGAAGGTCGAGACCATTGGCCTGCTTTTTGAAAACACCGAGTTCGGGGCCAATGTGGGCAAGCAGGAACGCCAATACGCCCAGGAGTTCGGCTACAAGGTCGTGGCAGACATTGCTTACCCGGCGAACTCGAGCGACGTGACCAGCGAGGTGGGCAAGCTCATCGCGGCCAAGGCGGACGTGATTATGCACGCCGCCTACATCACCGACGCCATCCTCTTTACCAAGACCTTCAAGGAAATGAACGTGTTACCCAAAGGCTTCCTCACCATGGCCGGTTACATCGAGTCCGACTACCTGCCATCGGTCAAGGCCGACGGCGACTTTTTCCTCGTGCGCTCGACCTTCGCTCTGGACCTTGCCAAGAAAAAACCGCTGGTCGGACAGGTGGCCGATCTCTATAAGCAGAAATACAATATCGAGATGGGTGAGAACGCCGCCCGCAGTTTCGCGGCGCCCTTCGTGCTGGCCGACGCTATCAACCGGGCCAAGTCCACAGCCCCTGAAGCAATAGTGGAGGCCCTTGGGCAAACCGACATCCCGGGCGACCAGTTTATCTACCCTTGGAAGGGAATAAAGTTCGATCCCAAGACCCATCAGAACATCTACGCCAGGGCCATGCTGGTGCAGATCCTGGACCAGCACTATTATACGGTCTGGCCCTGGGACGCCGCCAGCCGAGAAGTAGTATGGCCTTTCCCGGCCTGGCAGGGCCGCAAGTAACGCGGATGGCGGAGGACGGAGGACGGAAGGATTAAAATCCGTCCTCCATCCTCTGCACTTGGCGCGGTGTCCTCTGTTCCTGTGTGCTCTGTCCTCACACCAGCTCCCGGAGTTTGCACATGGAAATGTTAGCGCAGCAACTGATCGACGGCGTGCTCATCGGCCTGGTTTATTCGCTGTTGGCCATCGGCCTTACCCTGATCTGGGGTGAGATGAACGTGCTCAACTTCGCGCACGGCGAGTTCCTAATGATCGGCATGTTCCTCTCCTACTGGCTCTACACGCTGGCGGGCGTCGATCCACTGTTCTCGATACCGTTCAACGCGGTGGCCCTCTTCTTGATGGGGATGTTCATCTATCGTTTCATCATCAGCAAGGTGATGACAGGGCCTGTTCTTGCGCAACTGGTGGTAACCTTTGGCATAAGCATCTTTCTGGCAAACTTCGCCGCCTTTATCTGGACTCCTGATTACCGCGAGATCGGGCATACGATGTTGTCCGGCACCTGGCACATCTCCGGCATCATTCTCAGCGTCCCTAAGGTTGTCAGCTCGATAGGCAGCATCCTGACCTCCTTCGCCCTCTTCTGGTTTCTGCGCTATACCCGCACTGGCAAGGCCATCCTGGCAGTGGAAATGGACCGTGAAGCCGCGTTGATCATGGGAATCAACACCGAGCGCATCAACTCGCTTTCTTTCGGCATCGGGTCTGCTTTGGTGGGGGTGGCCGGGGCGCTGCTCGCAACCCATTACTACATTTATCCTTTCGTAGGCGGGACCTTCGGTTTGATTTGCTTTTGCATCGTGGCGCTGGGGGGGTTCGGCAGCATCGAAGGGGCATTCATAGCCGGTATCGTTGTGGGGGTCGCCCAGACGGTGGGCGGATATATTTTTGACCCGGCCTACAAGCTGGCAATCGTCTTCCTCATATACCTGATCACGGTCTGGGTCAGGCCGCAAGGACTCCTGGGGTGGTAGGGATGCGCGCTATAACCGGCAAACAATTGGCCGTGGGCGGCGCGGTGCTGGCGCTGTTTATCATTCTGCCGCTGTTGATTGTACCGTTTGGCCAACATGTCTTGATCATCACCTGCATCTTCGCCATGTGCGGAGTGGCGTGGAACATCATGGGCGGCTATGCGGGCATGTTCTCGTTCGGACAGGCGGCCTTTTTCGGGATCGGGGCCTACACCTCCTCCTTCCTGCTGATGACCTTCAATGTAAGCCCGTGGATCGGTCTGGTGGCAGGCGGGATTATCTCCGCTCTCGCGGCCGCGGCCATCGGTTACCCGTGCTCCAATCTGCGCGGCCATTACTTCGCCATTGCCAGCATCGCCTTCGCAGAGATTGTCCGGATTTGTTTCAACAACTGGGAAATGGTGGGAGCGGCGGAGGGGCTTACCATTCCCATGCTGAAAGAGTCTCTGGCCCACTTCATTTTCAATTCCAGCAAGCTGCCTTACTGCTACATCATAATGGCCTTCCTGCTGCTCGCCCTGGCGGTTGGCCGCCTGGTGTCCACTTCCAAGATGGGTTACTACTTCCGGGCGATCAAAGAGAGTCATGAAGTCGCACAGGTGCTGGGGGTAAACGTAGTGCGCTACCGTCTATACGCAATCATGATCAGCGCCTTCCTCACCTCGATGGCCGGGACTTTCTATGCCCAGTATATTCTCTATATTGACCCGGCGAGCGTGATGATCCTGGCGGTTTCAGTCCAAATAGTGCTGGTGGCTATGCTGGGCGGGGCGAACACGGTGTTTGGGCCGGTGGTCGGGGCGGCCATCCTGGTCCCGTTCTCCGAGTATGCCCGGGCCTGGCTGGGCTACAAAGGCGCGGGGTTTGACATGATCATTTATGGCGTTCTTATCACCATCATCTCGATGTATCAGCCCAACGGCGTGTGGGGGGCCATCACCGAGCTGGTGTGGAGGGAGAAATGAACGCTTCGCTATTGCTGGACGTGCAGGGCGTCAGCAAATATTTTGGCGGGGTGCGGGCCAATGAGGATATCTCTTTCCAGGTGCGCGGGGGACAGATCTTAAGCATCATCGGTCCCAACGGCGCCGGTAAGAGTACGCTGTTCAATTGCATCACGGGGTTCCACCGCCTGGACAAGGGCCGGGTGCTCTTCAAGGGCCTGGATATCACCAACAGGAAACCGCACACGATCGGCAAGCTGGGTGCCGTGCGCA
>JBEKDQ010000236.1:0-4151 GCA_050014275.1 Desulfobaccales bacterium
TTGGCCCCCCTGTCCTCCCGGGTCAGGGAAAAGGGCAGGACCACGTTGCCCGCGGCCGCAGCCGCCTGGGCCAGGCGCTGGTCATCTTCGGGGCCGTAGGAGGAGGCCTCGGTGAAGAGGATGTCGAAGATCACCGCCCGGGCCTCGGCTTGCCGGCAATATTCGATGATAGGAGCGTAAAGCTGCCGGGGCCAGGGCCAAACGACCCCCTGCTTCTTAAAGAAATCCAGGTCGGGCTGGTCCACCGTGACCACCACCACCTGGGGGGAGGCCGGCGCCAGGGGCACGTGGCGGAACAGGAGATCCAGGGTCTTCAGGCGATAATAAGGGAGGGGGCCGAAGATTTCCAGGCAGCCGGCCAGGAGCAGCACCGCCGCCGTGAGGACCGCGGCCGCCTTGAGCTTGGCCGCAGGCGAATGGCTGAACCCGGCAGTCACGGATGACCTCGAATCTGAGTTTAGTCCTAAAAGATGAAATGGCTTAGGGAGAGGTTTTCGCTAAGATTCATCCAAAAGATAATTTTAAGCAACATAATTTTAGCTATACCCTTAAATGTACATGTATGTTATTCACAACACCGTTAGCAACAATTACACAAATTGGGGGACTTGACAACCCCTTGGACAAGATTAGCTCTTAACAATAAACCGGCCGCAAAGGACCGGAAGCCAAGTCAAGAAGGGAGGTGAAGCACTGAGATACGGTCCACTAATCTGAGGAAAAGAGCGAACCCGGCGGCTCGCCCTTAGTTTTTCCCCTGGCCGCGGCCTCACCCGGCCAGCAGCCGGCCATCCTTCAGATAGAGGAGTTCATCCCCCAGCCGGTCCGCCTGGGCCGGGTCGTGGGTGATCATCAGGATGGCGGCCCTTCCGCCGGCCTTCATCCGCAGGATGATGTCCTCGATGATTTCCGTGTTCCGCGGATCGATGTTGGCGGTGGGCTCATCCAGGAAGAGGATCTCGGGGGGCAGGAGCATGGCCCGGGCCAGGCCCGGGCGCAGGTGGTCTTGCCCTTGCCGTCTCCGGTGTACACCTGGAGCAGCCCCTGGGTCAGACGTTAATTTTGCTTATAAAATTTTTGGCCTGGGTCCCAAACAGGGGAGCTTATCCTTTCCATTCGTTTTCCAAAATCGCCTCTCAGAACATGCGTGACGCATTTGAGCGGGGGTGTTCCTACTGGCACAGGTGCCCAGCCGACCGGCGATGATTTTTCATCAAAATTTTTTTGGGCCGGCCCCATACTAGGGGGGCTAAAAAAGAAATTATGAAAAATTTGGCGGACAAAGCATTGACTATGGGGGGGCGGTAGGAGTCCCACTAGGGGTTTTGGGTTCCAGGGCCGAAAATCTATATGGCCGTGTGGCGGCGCTGGCTCTGGCCGTGCTATAGGAATTCTTATTGCTCAATCAGGCGGCAATGGGCCTACCTGAAAAAGCCATTCATACAATTTTCTTCCCTGTTGTATACACCATTCTGGTCCAGATTCCCGACTAAGCTGAGGGGTTATTTTGCCCATTTCCACGCAAAGACGACCAAGGCGATCATTAAGTTCTTGAAATCGATCGACATTATGAGAGATTTTTGGAGTTTTAACAAATTTATCTATTTCTCTCTCTAAATAGCTTTTTTGTGCTTCAATCTTATCAATTGTTGGCATTTATCCTTACCCCCTTTGGAGGCGAATGACAGTGATTATAGCATAACCGAGATTATGCGGCAACCTTGGCCACCGCAGTAAAAATGGTTTTGGGAACCTCTCTTCCCGAGTTTAACGCCGGAAAGTTTCCTCTTCTGGCGAATTTGCCTTTTGGAAGGGATGATAGCACAACCTTTTCCTAATGTGAAGTCCGGGTCCCATAGACTGGGGGGGCTTACCCTTACCCTCCATTTTCCAAAATTGCCTCTCAGAAAATGCGCGAAGCATTTTTATGGGGTGTTCCTACGGTCACAGGTCCCCAGCCGTCCCGGGAGAATTTTTCATCAAAATTTTTGGGCATGCCCCATACCAGGGGGGGCCTGTTGCTATTTTCCCCTGATTAAAGTCCGGAAAAAGTATTTTGGGAAAAATTTGCGGACGGATCATTAGTCGGCAGGGGGGCGTATGGGACCCGCCGCGGGGTTTGCCTTGCGGGGCCGAAAATCCATAGGGCCGGGCCTGGCAGCCGGGGCTGCTGGTGCGCAAGAGTACAGGACCAGCGAGAAGGTTCTGGGCTCCCTGGACAGTTGGCCAGTTGCCAGGTGAGGGCCTGTACAGGCGGCGGCGTCACCAAGGAGCAGGGGTACAAGAGCCAAGGTAGGGTCTATCCGGCGGCCTGGCGGGGCAAGAGGGGGAGAGAGTACTCTTGGCCGCGGCCTTGTGGTATAATATTCACAGGGGGGATAAAAGATGTGCCCGACTTGCGGTCGCCTGTTTAAGGATTGTCTATGCTTGGGGCTGGGGGTTTGCGTCCTATGCCATGCGCTGAAGGAGCCGATGGACAAACATAACCACCACGAGGCCCCTAAAGCAGAAACTACCAGAACCACTTATGCAACGATGATGACCACGACCACCATGACTACGATGACCACGACCACGTGAACAAGGTGGCTACTTTATCGGAGCCGCTCCGTTACTTCTTCGGGTTAGCCGCCAGGTAGTCGTTGATGAAAATGTCGACCTGGTCGCCTACGTGGGTTTAGGCCTCTTTGGCGGTGGCCGGCGGCTTCGACGACGTCATTCTCCTACGCAAACACTTGCTGCTGGACCTCGCACGGATTTAAGAAAACTCCGCTATCCGACAAGGCCTCGATGGTCACACACTCAAGTGTGCCAGGAAGGCCAGCTTGCTGAATTGTCCTGACCTGGAAGTCGAAGTTCTCCACGGCGATCCCGCCGCGCTCCAGGAATACCTCCCTGGCCCGGGCTATGCTGCCGGTGAACCATATTAGCCTCACGCCAGCCCCCTGAAGCTCTTGGACCCACGCGAGACAGCTCACGGGGAAGCCCCAGTCGAGTGCGGTCCGCGCATGAAATTGCCGAAGCGCGGCGACGAAAGCGCATCGCGAGGTGTCCCATAGCGATTTGAGATCCGGACGCGGCCAACCGCGCGGGTAACACTCAAGGTCGTAATGGGCGAACCCGTGGTCGCGAGCCAAGTACCGAGCAAACGTACTCTTCCCCGTTGCGGGTAGACCAGATAGGAGGATGAGGCTCAGCTTTGGGATTGGCGGCATTTACAGCTCCAACAGGCTTATCTTATCATTCGTTTTTCAAAATCGCCTCTCAGAAAATGCGCGAGACATTTGCATGGGGTGTTCCTACGGGCACAGGTGCCCAGCCGACCGGCGAGAATTTTTCATCTAAAATTTTGGGGCGGCTCTATACCGGGGGGGGCCTGTTGCTATTTTCCCCTGATTAAAGTCCGGAAAAAGTATTTTGGGAAAAATTTGCGGACGGATCATTAGTCGGCAGGGGGGCGTATGGGACCCGCCGCGGGGTTTGCCTTGCGGGGCTGAAAATTCTCCAGGCGAGGGCGGGGCGCCTGTGGCGGGACCGACTCTGCACAGCAGAGGTCGCACGATTATAGCTTAATCATATAGGTCGGTCATCGGGCTTACGGGGTCAGTGAACCACATCGATTCCAAAAAGGATCCGCGCGGCAAGGCCGACACCATACGTGACGGCGCATGTACCCATAATGACGGCTATGTTGTGAGCGATCTTCATGAATATCTTCTTCCCGGATAGAACCGCGACGAAGAACCCGGCCGTGGATATGGTGAGGACGGCAAGGGTAAAGGCCATTACCGCGGGAATCAGCGGTTCCAGATCCCATATCACCCCGATGAAGAAAGGCATCAGGGTCGGCACCGCTCCGATGACGAAAAACAGGCCGGTGGTCTTGATGGCCTCTTTCGGCTCGCCGGCTTCCCCTGCCATTTTGATCGATTTGAGCAAGTTGGACAGGATGGAGGTGTCATCCCCGATTATCCCCATGATGTCTTTGACCGTCTCGTTTGGGATTCCTTTCCCGACGAGGGCCTTTTCCAGCTCCCGTTTCAGCACAGCCGGGTTGATCTCCTTTTTCACTTGGATCTCCCGGTTTCTTCCCTCGTGCAGATCATAGTTTGCTTTCGATGTAACATAGGAGATGGACATGACCGCGATGA
>JBEKDQ010000237.1:0-4139 GCA_050014275.1 Desulfobaccales bacterium
CCTGGCCCATTCCGGCGACTTCAAGATCGACCAGACCCCGGTGGCCGGCGCCGCCATGGACCTGAACCGCTTTGCCCATTACGGCGAGCAGGGGGTGCTGGCGCTGCTCTCCGACTCCACCAACGCCGAGCGCCCCGGCTACACCTTGTCCGAGCGGCAGATCGGCATTACCCTGGAGGGACTGGTGCGGGAGGCCCCGGGCCGGGTGATCGTGGCGGTCTTCGCCTCCCACATCCACCGGATGCAGCAGATCCTCGACATTGCCGCCAAGTACGGGCGCAAGGTGCTGTTCAACGGCAAGTCCATGGTGACCAACTCCCGGCTGGCCAAGGAGTTGGACATCCTCTCGGTCCCCCCGGGACTGGAGATCAACGTGGGGGACCTGGAGCGGCTGCCGCCGCCCGAAACCATTGTCATCACCACCGGCAGCCAGGGTGAGCCCCTGAGCGCCCTGGCTCGCATGGCCCTGGAGTCCCACAAGCAGATCCACATCCGCCGGGGCGACCTGGTGATCCTCTCCTCCAAGTTCATCCCGGGCAACGAAAGGGCCATCACCACGGTAATCAACAACCTCTATCGACTGGGAGCGGAAGTGGCCTACCAGGAGGTGGCCGACATCCACGTTTCAGGCCATGCCTCCCAGGAGGAATTGAAAATGCTGCTGAATCTGACCCGGCCCCGCTATTTCATCCCCATTCACGGGGAGATGCGCCACCTCATCAAACATGGCCACCTGGCCCGAGCGGTGGGCATCCCGGAGGAGCGGGTTCTTTTGGCGGGCAACGGCGATCAGGTGCGCTTCGATTCCCGCGGGGCGGGCCTCCATGGCCGGGTGGACACCGGCCGGGTCTTCGTGGACGGCAAGGGAGTAGGGGACGTCAGCCGCATCGTCCTCAGGGACCGGCGCCACCTGGCCGCCGACGGCCTGGTGATCGCCTATGTAGCAGTGGACCCGGGGGCCCGCCGCATCGTTACCGAACCGGAACTCATCACCCGGGGCTTCACCCTGGAGGAGGAGCAGGCGCCCCTGCTGGAGCAGGCCCGCAAGATCTTCCAGGAGATCGTCCTCCGGGCCTTGAGCGAACCTACCCAGGACTGGCTGGAGATCCAGACCCAGGCCGGTAAGGCCATGCGCAAACTCTTCTTCAAACTCCTGGAGCGCCGCCCCATGATCCTGCCGTTGATTCTGACCTTGTAAGGAATTGGTGGGCAGTGCCACCCTACAGCGGTTGGGGCCAGCCATCCAGGAAGCAGGATTGGCAAAGGGGTTGGGGGCGGCACAATTCCTTCCCCAGGCGCACCAGCAGGGCGTGGTATTCTTGATAAAGCCCCACGTCCGCGGGCAGATGGTCCATGAAGAGTCGGCGCAGGTCCTCGTAACCGCAGGATTCCGGGGCCAATTGGTGCCGGCTCAAGATGCGGAAAGTATAGGCGTCCACCACAAAGGTGGGCTTCTGCAGGGCATAGAGCAGAATGCTATCGGCGGTTTCCGGGCCGATGCCTTTGACCGAAAGGAGCCTGGGCCGCAACTTTTCCAGGGGGTGCCGGGTCATCAGCTTGAGGGAACCCTGGTACTCTTCCCGGAGAAAGGTCAAGAAATTGTTGACCCGCCGGGCCTTGAGATTGTAATAGCCCGCGGGCCGAAAGAGTTCGGCCAACTCGGCTTCGGGCAGGGCCGTCAAGGCCGAAGGTGTCAGGCGGTCGTCGGCCCGGAGCCGCGCTATCACCTTGGCCACATTGTTCCAATTGGTATTCTGGGTCAGGATGGCCCCCAGCGCCACCTCAAAGGGCGTCTCCCCCGGCCACCAACCCTGGGGGCCGAAGGCCTGCCACAACCTCTCGTAAAGCTTCCGCAACAATTTGCCCATCCTGGCCGTGCTCATGGGTCTCCTCGGAATGGCGAGCCCCGGCGGGAGGTGAAGGGCCACAGCCGGAGTCTGGCTCAGTAGTGTCCGGCAACAAAATTGCAAGGGGAAGATTATACTATCTCGCAGTTAAACTCTAGACTATTGTAATTTCAATGATATCAACATATTATATTTTAGTTCCAGGTTGCCAGTTATCAGTTGCCGGTAAAGGCAAAGACGCTAAATGGTAACTGGGAACTCATAACTGCGAACTGAGAACCGGGAACTAACGAGAGGCATTTGCAACTAAATCCCTCTCCCCTGCGAGGGGACGACACCGGGTGAGGGGTGGCTTCATCGGCCCGTTGCATACCCCCTCACCCTGCCCTCTCCCCCTTGGGGGGTGAGGGAAATAGCTTGTAAATTCCGGCATGAATTGATTGGCTAGTTGGCATACCTAAGTTCAAACAAATCCCTACTGCCTGCCTCATAGCAAAAACCTTGCCGGACACTACTGGGTCAGGCTTCCATTTTAGCATTTTTTTTGACCGGGGCCTGTGATAGAATGCCCAAATCGCCAGCCTGAGGCGGAAAATTCCCGGGGGGCCACCAGGCCGGCGGCGAAGACTGCCTGGTGGCAGCGGGTTTTAACCCCCATCTCGACCTGCTCGTTAACAGGACCGAATCTTGAGCAAACGCGTCGTTTTCAAGCCATATGATCTAACCGTGGAGGTGCCGGAAGGCGAGAATCTGCTGCGGATCGCCGTGCAGGCGGGGGTGCACATCAACGCCTCCTGCGGCGGCGAAGGCGTTTGCGGCAAGTGCCGCATCCTCTTGGAAGAAGGAGAACTGGACAGCCTCCGCTCCGGGCTGCTGAGCGACGAAGAGTGGAACCTGGGCTACCGCCAGGCCTGCCAGTCCCGGGTGCTCTCCGATCTAGTGGTGCGCATCCCCCCGGAATCCCTCCTGGACCGAGGCACCCTGACCCGGCGCCGAGGCGGCATCGGTCTCAGGCCCAGTCCCCTAGACCTGTCGTCCTTGAGGACCGAGGGCCTCTATAATCCTGCCTTCAAGAAGAAATTCGTAGAACTGGCGCCCCCCACCCTGGGGGATAATATCAATGACCTGGGCCGCCTGGAGCAGGGCCTGGCGCGGCAACACGCAGTGGAAAACCTCACCGTGGACTTTTTCCTGCTGCGCAAGCTGGCCCGGGTGATGCGCCAGGAAGATTTCCGGGTCACCGCTACCCTGGATTTCTCCCGGCGCCGCTACCACTCCCCCCACCTGTTGAACGTCGAGGCCGGCAACACCACCCAGCGCCACTTCGCGTTGGCGGTGGACATCGGTACCACCACCGTCTGGGTGCAGCTCCTGGACCTGGCTAACGGGGAGATCCTGGGCCAGGCCGCAGATTATAATGCCCAGATGAGTTACGGGGACGATGTCATCTCCCGCATCCTCTTTTGCCAGAAAGAGCAGGGGCTGCAAAAACTGCAAAGATCGGCGGTGGCCACCATCAACCAGGTGATGCATCGGCTGCTAAAGGTCCATAAGCTGGCGCCGGAGGAGATCTCCCATATCACCGTGGCCGGCAACACCACTATGACCCACCTCTTTTACGGTATCGATCCCAAATACATCCGCCTGTCGCCTTACATCCCCACTGCCGGCAGCATTCCCCTGCTCCGGGCCCGGGTCCTGGGGCTGGAGATGCCGGAGCACGTCTTCATCTTTTGCGTCAGCTCGGTGTCCAGCTATGTGGGCGGCGACATCGTCTCAGGGGTCCTGGCCTCCGGTATCTACAAGGACCCCAAGCTTACCCTGTTCATCGATATCGGCACCAACGGCGAAATCGTCATCGGCAACCAGGCGTGGTTGGCCTGCGCCGCCTGCTCCGCAGGGCCGGCCTTCGAAGGAGGCGGTATCAAGTTCGGCATGCGGGCCAGCGCCGGGGCCATTGAAGACGTGATCATCAATCCTGAAACCTTTGAACCCACCCTGATCACCATTGACATGGTGAAGCCCAAGGGTATCGCCGGCTCCGGCCTGATCAATCTGCTGGCCGCCATGATGGAGGCGGACCTCATCTCACCCAACGGCAAGCTCCGGGAAGACCTGGACATCCCCCGCGTCCGCCTGGGGGACAGCGGGCGGGAATACGTCCTGGTCTTCGGCTCCGAAACCCAAAGCGGCCAGGACCTTACCATCAGTGAGTCGGACATCGACAACCTGATGCGGGCCAAAGGGGCCATGTTCGCCGGTTACCTCACCCTGCTGGACAGCGTCGGGCTC
>JBEKDQ010000238.1:0-4100 GCA_050014275.1 Desulfobaccales bacterium
TGCAATATATAGCCATGCAAGATCTTGAAGAGCGTGCCCGCGATGGCGACTTCACATTAGCCCCGTGAGCCGCCTTCAGGCGGCCATTGTTTCAAGCTACCGCCTTTAGGCGGTTGTAATTGACTTGGAGGACATTTTTGTCTAACTGCAACACCGTCCACAAGGTAGTGACCCGGGAAGCGGCGGCTCGCTGGGTCCAGGAGCAGCAAGACCAGAGGCATCGGGTGGTCTTCACCAACGGCTGCTTCGATCTCCTGCATCCCGGCCACGTGGCCTATCTGGAGCAGGCCCGCTCACTGGGGGAGGCCCTCATCGTCGGGGTGAACACCGATGCCTCGGCGCGCCGCCTGGACAAAGGCCAGGGGCGGCCGCTGACCCCGGAAACCGACCGGGCCCGGGTCCTGGCGGCCCTGGCCTGTGTCGACCGGGTGGTGCTCTTCAATGAGGACACCCCCCTGGAGCTGATCACCCTTCTTAAGCCGGACATCCTGGTGAAAGGCGGGGACTATCAATTAAGCGAAATCGTGGGCCGGGCGGAAGTCCTGGCCCGGGGTGGCAAGGTCTTAGCCTTGCCCTTCGTCCCGGGGTATTCCACCACGGCATTACTGCAACGCCTCCGCCGGGGGGAATAACCGGGAACCCGGCTAACCCCTCGAAGCTGTTCAGGAAACCGGAGGTACTGGCGATGAAGAGGTTTGCTCCAAGCCTTCTTGGCGATTTTTTTGTCTCTATTGTCCCCGTGGTCTCGTGGTCCATTTTCGGGGCAGGCCCGGCCAGAGCCTTCGAGCCGGGATTATTGCCGGCTTAAAGGCTTATTTTCTTTGCCTTCCAATAATCCATATTTCTCGCGGTCGGCATCGACCAATTGGTTGGACGGCAGCGGCAGTCTGTATGCTGTGTAGTCGGGATGTTCGCTAAATATGCTGAACATCGGTACCGCCATGGCATCGTTTTGGTTCATGGGATCAAGACCGAGCAGCATCTCAATCGTGCGCAGCATGCTGAGCTGGTCGTAGCGGTCGCTCACGACCGCGCCCCTCTTGACGTAGGGGCCTGCCGCCAATGCCACGGTCCTCGTTGCATCCACGTGATCCGGTCCGTCTTGCGCATCGTCTTCCGTTACCAGAATAAGGCTTTCTTTCCATATTGACTCGTGTTTCGATATCGTGTCGATGATAATGCCCAGGGCCGCATCGTTTTGGGCCACAAACTGATCGGGCTTAGAGGAGTGCAAATCGGTCCCGGCCGTATGGTCGTTGGGAAGCCAGATATAGTAAAATTGCGCCACGGAGAGATTGTTGACCTGATTTTCGAAATCGGCTTTCCATACTCTAACCCGTTCGAGGTCCGAAATATTGAGGTTCCAGGAGGGATAGTTGATGGGGTAATGATAGAGATAATTCGCAAATTCGTCCCGCAGTTTCTCATTTGTTCCAAACTGGTCCACGAGGCTGTTATCCCCCAGCAGGTGATGCGAGATTAGCTGGGCTACCCCAGGTTTATTTTTCAGGAGTTCCTTAGCCTCATCCACAGACTCCGGCTGCGGCTGAAAAAGATCGCGGTAGCTATACAATGACTTGCCGCGGTCTTCTTCGGCGGCCAGCACCATCATCTGGGCGTAAAATTTATCATAAAACTTCTTGGCCAGGTTGGGGTCATCGAAGCTCTCCTTGATGATGCGCTGCGCTCTCGTGTAGAGAAAGTAATTCTCCCCGTATATTCGATAATCGATATTCTTCTTCTCCAGTACGTCCCACAGGTAACTCGGTGAGTTCAGCGCCGGAACGCATCCGAACGGATAGCCTTCATATCTATCCGAATATTTCATGTTGCCCAGCAACTCCATGAAGGGGCTCGCATAGCCGCTGGTTGTGTAGCTATGGCCGAGGGCGCTGATCTCTCCGTTGGCAAAGTAATTGTCCAGGGTCACGAACTGTCTGGCCAGTTCATGGGCGTTGGGAGTGATCTTATCCCCGAAAAGCGTCAGATACGGATCGCCATTTCCCTGGCCCAGGTCGCCCAGCACCTGGTCATACGTGCGGTTCTCTCTGACGATGAAAAAAACATGGCGGATGGGAGGCATAATACCCTTGCGGAAACCGTATATCGACGCTTCCTCCTCCACCTGCCGTGTCCAGGTGTTAAGGTTCGCCTCAATCTGATCCTGGGGAATGATCCCCAGCGTCCCTTTTAATAGGGTCAATACGTATTCACCCCTCACGTTGGGTCTGCGGGCCTGGATTCCTTTGGCGCTCAGAACGGCCACCCGCTCCTTCCCGGTAATCACCTTGGTCGGATACCAGCCGGTGGGAATGAAGACGACGGGCTTGCCCTCTCGCTTATCGAATATCCCGACCGCGTTCTTATAAGCAAGGGTCACGAAGAGCCGGTCGCCATCGACGGCACACGAGGTGGGACCGCAGCCGAAACCCTCCCCTTGGCTCCCAATGGGGATCTTGGATACGACCTCATCTTTCCCGGCATCGATCACCGCTAGAGTGTCCGAGCCGGTGTTCACCACGTAGAGCCGGTTGGCTTGCGGGTCCGGGCAGATATCCTGCGGGGTCTTTCCGAGAGGCAGGGTTTTCAGCAAATTGAGGGCATGAGAATCGTAGATATTCAGTTTATCCTCGCTAAGGATAGTGACATATAATTTTTTGTTCAAATAGCGCACCGTGTGCGGAAAGTACCCGGTCTCTTTCTCAGGGTCGATTTTTCCGGTCTTCGTATTGAGAATTGCAAGCTTTCCCTTTGCATAATGGACACCCTTTTTGGATTTCGGATCGTTGCCCACCACCAGGTATATGACGGCCAGGTGGTCCGGATCGATGGGCGCCAGTCCCGCGGCATATCCCTCCACCGGATATTTGCGCACAAGTTCGAACTTGTTGTTGTAGCGATAGACCACCTGGTCGTACCCCCCGCTGATATAAAGGTCTCCGTCCGAACCGGCCACGGCGCAAGGAAACAAGGAGCCAGGGCGCAGTACTTTGACCTCCCCGGAAGTCGGGTCCATGATGGAAATCTCTTGCGGCTCCTTCGAATAATACCCCGTATTGAGCACTACAATATGCTCCTTATAGAAAACGGCCTCCTCGGGCAACCGTCCCACCTCAAACTGTTTGCCCGCCGGAGCGATCTTCCAACCGGTTGGGAGCACCACTTCCGCAGTCGGCGCCGGCTCCGTTTTCCGCTTCTCCTCTATGTGGTGTTCGGCTTCTTCGTATGGGGTCCCTTTGGCAAACTGCCAAAGTTCCCGGTTTAGAATATCCTCCTCCCCGGGCTGGTCGGGCTCCGGATATCGTGAGCTCCGTTCCTCCTGTGCCATTGCGGTCCAACAGAAGACGATCAACAAAACCGCTGCGAAAACCAACGCCGGTTTAAACCGCTTCATGGCTTCCCCCTTCCCTTTTTGTTATGAGCTTTTTGTCCCTATCCTTTAACTTTGAACCTTTAACTTTGAACTTTGAACCTTGAACTAATCCCCCCGGCCGCTCACTCCGGCAATCCTCGATAAGCCATCGGCAGCAGGGCCAGGGTGATTATTCCCGAGAGTATCAAAGGGGCCTGATAGCCCATGGCCGCCCCCAGGGGGCCGAAAATCAGTGAGCCGGCCAGGGTCCCCAGTGTAGTGGTGAGGGGAATCAGGCTGGAGGCGCCGCCGATGCGGTCCACGTGGAACTGCCGGGAGACGGTGGCATAAGTCTCCATGAGGATGAGGCCGTCCCCGAAGCCGTGCACCGCCCGCCAGGCAAAGGACCAGGGGAGAATGGGCCAGGTCATCAGAATGTGGCCGCTGCCGGAGGCCAACAGCGCCACCGCCAGGAAGGTTAGCGGTTGCCAGCGGCCGGCCCAGAAGCGCCCGTAAAGATAGGCGGTGACGGTTATCACCCCGAACTCCCCGGCCATGTAGGCCCCCACCCCCTGGGCCTCCAATCCCAGATTGTGCCGCAAAAACAGGGTCAGGCTGGTGGCTTCGGCGCCCCAGTGCAAGGTGAAGAGAAAGAGCCAGGTCACGAAGAACAGCACCGGCCTGGTAAAGAAGTCCCGGCGATATTCCCACATGGAGGCCCGCACCGCCGGCACCACCGGCAGCCAGG
>JBEKDQ010000239.1:0-4088 GCA_050014275.1 Desulfobaccales bacterium
GGGGCCGGAGGACCTTAGGGAAAGGTTTATCGGCAACGAAAAGGAGATCGACATCCTCTGCCCCATGTGTGGCACCAAGACCAAGGGGAAGCTGGCGGAGGAAGGCCAGGAAACCGGGAATAAATAGGGGGGGCAGTGTGCCCCCAGGAATAGGGCCTGGAATAGGGCGGGCCTCCGGGCCCGCCCCACCAAAGCAGAACGAAAGGTCACTTCTCCAGGAAATCCAGCAAGGCCCGATGGAATTGCTCCGGGGCCTCGAGATGGGGGATGTGGCCGACCTCGGGAATCTCCACCAGCCGGCAGTTAGGGATGTCCTGGGCCGCCGCCTTGCCCAGCAGGTCATAACGGCCCTTGTCCTTGAGGATCTCCTCCGGCACCCGGCCCCGTCCTACGGTGGTCCGGTCTTTCAGGCCCACCACCAGCAGGGTGGGCGGCTTGATCAGAGAAAATTCGTGCCGCACCGGCTGCCGGTAGATCATCTGGAAGGTCAGGGCCGCGGCCCTGGCGTAGCGGGGAAATTCACCGCTGAGGCTCTCCCGGCAGCGAGTCTCCACAAACCTCTCGTACTCCGGCCGCCATTTGACAAAATATCGCTTGACGAAGGCCCGGTATTTCTCCGGGGTCATATTCATCTCGATCTCATAGAGCTGGGAGGTGGTCTGGGGCGGGACAAAGAAGCGGTAGTCCTCCAGGCCAATGGGGTCCTCCAACACCAGACGGCTGACGCGCTCCGGATAATTGCGAGCCAGGCGCACCGCCAGCATGCCCCCCATGGAGTGGCCCAAGATGACGGCTTGCTTCACCTGGAGTTGATCCAGCAAGTGGACGGTGTTGCGGGCCAACAGGTCGAAACTGTAATCGATTTCCGGTTTGGCGGATTTACCGAAACCTAACTGGTCCGGGGCAATAACCCGGTATCCGGCGGCCGTCAAGGCCTTGATGGTATTCTCCCAATAGCTGCCGTAGAAGTTCTTGCCATGCAGCAGGACCGCGGCCCGCTTACCGTCCCAACCCTGGGGGGCCACGTCCATGTATGCCATCCGCAGTTGCTGACCGTCGATATCGAGGGTCAGGAACTGCACCGGATAGGGGTAGGGATATTCATCCAGGGCAATGCCCAGGGGCGTCGTATAGACCGGCGCCTGCTCCTGCCCGCTCCCGGAACTGGCCATCAGCAGCAAGCTCAGGCTCATCAGCAAGATACAGGAAAGAGCGGTTTTGCGTCCCATGAGCCATCCTCCCACGCGCCCGGGGGTAAAATACCCGAAGCCCGCAACGGCACGGGGCCTGCTCCAGGCGGGCAACTGGTAATTATTTAAAGATAATGCCTAAAACGGGGGACGCCAGTGAGGAGGAATTATCTTGGAGAAATAAGTTAGACCACCGTCCCCCCAGGGTCAGTGATTATTGCCTTTCCAACTGCGGGAGCCAAGTACCCGGCCAAGATTGCCTATCAACCCCGGGGGACTCCGGCGGCGATGTGGTTGTCCCCCCGCCCCATGCAACCAGGCTTGGAATCAAATCCAGGGCCTGCAACTGGCGCTGCCCTTTGTTAACCTTTTAAATCTTATTTGAGGGTCTTGCAAAAGTCATGTTAAACCGGTTAAGTCGTCTTTTCCCCCTGCCCATGGGGGGAGGGGGGCGTCAGTCGTTGGTAACTACTGGATAATTACGTAACTACTTTCACCACCCCTCCCGGTGTCGCCCCCTCAGGGGGATGGAACAAGTCAATAAGTTGATTTCACTATTGAATATGACTTTTGCAAGAGGCTCATTTGTTAAGCGGATTTCCGCGAAAAATTTGGTAGATCTTCCCGAACAGGCGACCATTACTCCTGGAGGCCCTGCGTCCGGAGCCCGTAGTCAAACCCGGGGGGTAAGATAGGTTTAGCGGAACCAGGGGCTTTGGGGGTGGTGTCCTTGCATCTGAGGCCACGCCGCGAGCTTTGGATTTTGCTTGCTTCCCATGCCGCCCCCGGTGTATCTTATTAGAAACACAATAATAATTAGATAAATAATAATTAGCCACACCATCCCTTCCGGATCATGGGACTCATTTATGCATGACGCGGCCCCACCATGGGGACTCATCTTCGAGCTGGCGACCCCCTTAAATCCCGACGGCGCCCTGGATGAAGTGAGCCTGGGCCGCCTGGTGGGGCGGATTATCTCCCAGGCCGACGGCATCCTGGCGGGCTCCCCCGACGTGGGGGAGGCCCTGGAGTTATCCGGCCCTACCCGGCGGCGGCTGTGTTCGGCGCTGATGACCGCGGTGGCGGGGCGGGCGCCGCTATTCTTCGGGATCACGGGCCATACGGCGGCGGACACCCAGGAGCTGGCGGCGGCGGTCCGGGAGGAATGCCGCCGTCTCGGTTATGGCGGCCAGGTCTTCCTGGTGGATCTGCCCCTGTGGTACCACAGCAACCGGGGCCTGCCCCAGACCTGCCAGCAGCTCCTGGAAGGGGCTTCCCAGCCCCTGATTCTGCTAAACCTGCCGCGGCTGATCAGCCGGCGGGCGCCCTTGTTCAAACGCCGCAATATCCGCACCCACGTTTTCAAAAAATTAGCGGCCCTGCCTTCGGTAGTGGGACTGATCCACCAGGGTGATATGCGTCGTTTCCTCAATTACCATGGCGCCGCCGCCGGGAGGCCGGAATTCGCCTTCTACGAGGCGGATGAAGTGAACTTTCTTGCCCGTCCCGGGGCCTGGGGGGTAGTCTCCCCCGGGGCCCAGCTCTTTCCAGCCTCCTGGAGCCTGGTCACCCGGGTCTGCCTCCATCCCGAGGAAGTGGACCGGGACCCCGAACTGCAAATGGAAACCTGGAACCTGAGCCAGCGGCTGCAAAAGCTCTCCCGGGCCTACCGGGAGCGTCCTGCAGCTTTGCTGAAAGCCGCCTTAACGTCCCAGGGCATCTTCAGCAGCGCCGGCCTCGCCCCGGGAACTCTCCCGGCTTCGCCGGAACAGCAGGAGGCACTGCTGGCTTTGCTCGATTCACTGGATCATTGACCGGAGAAAGGAGAGAATCACTTGTAGTGGCGGCGAGCGGTGCTGGGGGTGGCCCTACTGCTGGCCCTGGCAGGCTGGGCGGCAGCGACCTTCCCGAGAAATATCCGCAGGAGGGCCTGCCTACCGCCTTTCAGCAGCAATAACTTGGGCTTGCTATTCTAAGCATCTCAATAACATATTTCGTATGATGCATTTCGCCTAAATTGGAAATTAATAAAATATCTGATCGATTAACATTAACCTGGGGTATAGCAATTGCAGCTTTATTTTATGTTGCTGCGATTATTCCCACCTGGGTGGTCGAAGTACATGGCGCCTCCCCGGGGCAACGGGTAGTCTCTGACGCCGGACCGGATCTGGCCCGGCGTCTGGGCTGCTTTGCCTGCCATGGGGAGGGCCCAGGCCGCCTGGCCCCCTCCCTGGACGGCATCGGCTCCCGCCTCCGCCGGGAACAGTTGCAAGTGGTGCTGGTCCAACCCCGCCAACTCTATCCCGGAGCCAAGATGCCCAGCTACGCCTACCTTCCCGAGGCGGAACGCCAGGCGTTGCTCGATTTCCTGGAGCGCCTCAAATAGGCCCAATTTTTCGCGGAAATCCGCTTAACAAATAATCTAAGGATTTATCTAATAGGTTAAAGGCAGCACCAGTTGCAGACCCTGGATTTGATTCCAGGGCCTGGCTGCATGGGGGCAGAGGGACAACCACATCATCGCCGCCGGAGTCCCCCGGGTTGATAGGCGATCCTGGTCGGCTACTTGGCTAACCCGCTTGACAGAGTGATAATCTGATCTTAAATTCCACCAGAAGGTCTCTGACTTTAGGAGGTGTAGTATGAAAAAATTAGCCTCGACTATCGTGCTTTTAATTTCCTTATTCTTAGCGGCGGCTTTTCCAACCCAGGCACAATTCCATGCGCTCGGAGGTGTTGGGCATGCGGTCGGGGGTGTTGGGCATGCTGTTGGGCGTGCGTTCGGGGGTGGGCGTGGAAACTCTGGATTCAGTAGTTTTGGGCGTGGAAACTCTGGGTTCAGGAGTTATGGGCGCGGTTATTCTGGGTACGGGGGTTATGGGCGCGGTTATT
>JBEKDQ010000240.1:0-4058 GCA_050014275.1 Desulfobaccales bacterium
CGATTGCTTCGGGGCCCAGACCCGGGCCATCATGCATTTCGCCTCCAAAGGGGCCATGGACATCGACGGCCTGGGGGAAAAGATTATCCGGCAGTTGGTGTCCGCGGGCCTGGTGCGGGAGGTCAGCGACCTGTACCGCCTGACTGAAGGCGACCTCATTCCCCTGGAGCGCTTCGCGGAAAAATCGGCCCAGAATATCATCAAAGCTATCCAGCGGAGCAAACGGGTTCCTTTGCACCGGTTGATCTACGCTTTGGGGATCCGTTACGTGGGGGAGGCTACCGCCCGGATCCTGGCCCGCCACTTCCAGAGCCTGGAGGGCTTGATAAACGCCTCCGGGGACGAGCTGCTGCAGGTGGAAGGGGTGGGGGAGCAGGTGGCCGCCAGCATCCGGGAATATTTTGGCCTCCCCCGGCACCTGGAGCTGTTGCGGCAGCTTAAGGAGGCCGGAGTGGAGGAGTTGCCGCCGGAGGCGCCGGCGACCGGTCCCCTGGCGGGCAAAACCTTCGTCTTCACCGGGGGTCTGGCCCATATCTCACGGGAGGAGGCCAAGGCCCGGGTGACCGCCCGGGGCGGCAAGGTGAGTTCCTCGGTGTCCGCCAAGACTGACTACGTGGTGATGGGGGCTGATCCGGGCAGCAAGTACGCCAAAGCGGTGGAGCTGGGGGTGCCCCTCCTGGATGAGGCGGCCTTTGAAGAACTGATCGGCAGGAGGTCCTGATGGCGGACAAGGCGCGACTCCATGTTCTGTTTGAGGGCCGGGTACAGGGGGTCTTCTTCCGGGGCGCCACCCGGGACCAGGCCAGGATCCGGGGTCTGGCGGGCTGGGTCAGGAACCTGGCGGATGGCCGGGTGGAGGCCCTCTTCGAAGGTGAGCGGCCAGTGCTGGAGAAAATGCTGGCCTGGTGCCGCCAGGGTCCGCCCCATGCCTACGTGGATCACCTGGAGGTGGAGTGGCAGCCCTACCTGGGGGACCTGGCGGATTTTCACATAGTTTATTGATGAGGATTCTTGTGGAGCGAAAAGACAAAAGCCGCTCGATTGCGGCTTTTGCCAGCCACCGCTCCTCCACAAAGCGGTCCCCCCATATTTATTCTCCAGGGGGGTAACATATTTCCATCCACTAAGTAGAACGGGAGGTTCGTGGCTGGGAGAATCTCAAAAGTTTGGTCATTTGATTTTCTCCTTTTACGATAAAATATAAACTTATGCGAAAAATGCAATATTATTTTAATTTCCCCTACTGACTGTAAATCCTCATTAAAAATCCAATTATAATTATTATTTAGGTTAACAGCCTGCAAATTCCGGTGATCTCGGCTTAGCTCAGCAATTCCGCACTAATTCTTGATAGGTTCAGGTTGGACTGAGCGCCAAGGTTGTTGGAGGAATTATCATGCCGGAAAATGGAAGGGCGCCCGCCCCGGAGGAAATCCTGGTTCCCTGCGGCCGGGCCTTTTTGGTGTATTATGTGGCCATTGTCATTTTCCTGCTGGGACCGCGGCTCAACCCCGATGTCTGGATTTTCGGGGTGTTCCATTTTTCCGTGGCGATGGGCACGCTCCTGGGCCTGGTCCTCATCGCCCTGGTGGTCTATCTGAAGTTGGGCCGGGAGTACCGCCTCAGCCAGCGGGGGCTGGCGACGCGGTGGCGCTGGCCGTCGCCCCGGCAGCAGGAAATCACCTGGGAGAACCTGGGGGACGTACTGTTGCGCCGGGGACTCACCCAATCGCTCCTGCGGGTGGGCAATCTCGTCATCGGGGACAAATCCGGCGGGCCGGAGATGTTCTGGTTCGGGCTGGCCAACCCCAAGGAAGTACAGGAGGAAATCGAAAGGAGACGTCTGCGGCGCTGATTCAGTTATCTGTTATCTGTTTTCTATGTAAGGCAAAGGCAAGGGCCCTTAGCAGAGACAGAAAACAGCTAACAGATAACAGAAAACTGCCTTAGCGCGCCGGGTCCTGCGGCTGCGGGCCCGGCGGAGCCTGCTTTTCCTGGGCCGACGCCCAGGCGGCCCGGCGCCGTTTATTTATTACCCGGAACACGTGGCCCATCCAGCCCAGCACCAGCCCCACCGCCACGCTGGCGTAAGCCAGGAGGAAAATGGGCACCTGCCCCAGGCTGAATCTGAAGAGTTTCAGCTCTTGGGTCGAAGCGCCGTTCTCCAGAGCGAAGTCCAATAGAATCACGATCAGGATAACGAACAGGACCGTTTTGAATCTATTCATGAGGGCCTCTCTTCACTCTATTCTTTCAGGTGGCGCCTCACCACCGCTTTTAGCTCTTCCAGGTCCGAGGATTTTACCAGATATTCATCCGAGGCCCAGGTGGCGAAATCCTGGCGGTATTCGCCGTAGGCGGTGCTGAGCACCACCGGCAGGTCCGGCCGCTTCTCCTTGATTTGCCTGAGGGCCTCGATGCCGTCCATCTCCGGCATCTTGATATCCAGGATCACCAGGTCCAGGGGGATCTTCTCCACCACTTCCAGGGCTTCCTTCCCATTGCTGGCCATGTAGACCTCATAGCCTTCCTCTTTGAGTTCTTCGCTATAAAGGAGGCGAATGCTCATTTCATCGTCCGCCACCAGGATCTTTTTCATCGCCGTCCTCCACTAGATATCATCGAGTCGCCCTCCGGAACCGCCTCCTGGCCCGTCTCCTTCATCAGACAATATTTGGCCACCGGAAGGGTCACGATGAAGGTCACCCCTTTGCCCATTTCATTATTGACCTCTATCTGGCCGTAATGCCGGGAAATGATGCGCTGGGCGATGGCCAGCCCCAGGCCGGTGCCGTAGTCCTTGGTGGAGAAAAACGGGTTAAAGATATTATGGAGCACCTCCAGGGGAATGCCGCCGCCGGTGTCGCTAATGGCCACCGCCTCATAGAGGCCGTCGGACCGTTCCAGTGGATGAGTGCGGATGGTCAGGGTGCCGCCGTGGGGCATGGCCTGGATGGAGTTCTGAAGGAGATTATAAAAGACCTGTTTTAACTGCCGGTCATCGCAATGAAGCCGGGGCATGGGGGCGAATTCCTTGACCACCGTGATCTTGCCGGCGTCCAGATCCCGCTTCACCAGGACGAGGGTATCCTCGATGAGCTTGGAAAGTTCGTAATCCCCGTAATAGGAGAGGTTTTCCCCGGTGAAATCCAGGATCTCCCGCAAGAGCTTCTCCAGGCGGCTCACCTCCTCCTGGATGACCTCCACGTAGCCCCGCAGGGGGGAGTCGGCCGCTACCAGCTTGCCGATGCGCCGGGCGAAGCCGCCGATGGACACCAGGGGATTGCGGATTTCGTGGGCCATGCCGGAGGCCAGGCTGCTCAAAGCCGCCAGCCGGTCTGATTCCAGCATCCGTTCCCGAATGAGGAGCAGCTCCCGATTATTGGCTTCGATGGTGGAATAGAGGTGGGCATTTTCCAGGACCAGGGCCGCCTCGTTGGCGAACATCTGCAATACGTGCAACGGCTCCGCCTCCAAGGGGCGCCCGGAATCTTCGTTGTCGACCACGATCACCCCGGTGGCCCGGTCTTTCACCACCAGAGGGACGACGAAAAATTCTCCCGGGGCGTATTTTCCCATCAGGGAAGCGGGCACGCCGGGCCCCTTGCCGCGGTAATGGAAGGGTTGTTTCCGGAGCACCGTCAGAGCCAGGGGGCCCTGGTCGGGTCGGATGGGGATTTCCCAATCGTCCACCGCAATGGGCTCCGGCGGCGGCGCCAGCAGGGCCCGGAAACTCAGAGGTGGCTCATCGACCCGGCGGGCCCCTTTGATCCCTTTCAGGGTCTGGGTTTCTTCATCCACCATGAAAACGATGGCTCTGGCAAAGCCCAAACCCTGCTTCAGGGTTAGCCCCTGGAGGACGATCTCCAGCAGCCGGTCCTGCTGCACGGTGCTGAGCAAGACCTGGGAGATCTCCTGCAGGGTGGTAAGGTTCCGCACCATGCGTTCGTTTTTCTCGGCCAGGCTCTCCACCTGCTGGTAAGTGAGGGCGTTTTCGATGGCGTTGACCACCACCCCAGCCATGGTATAGAGAAGCTGGCGGTTTTCCGGATCGAAGG
>JBEKDQ010000241.1:0-4010 GCA_050014275.1 Desulfobaccales bacterium
GTAATCGATGAGGAAGGCAATGAGAAAGGGCTATGCCTTGGCTCTCCTCGCGGTCTTTGCCCTGGTGCTGGGAGGTGCTGGCTGCTGCCAACAGTACGTTGATCAGTGCACGATGTACGAACAGCAAGCTAAGGCTTCTGCAGATCGGGCAGCCGCGTCGGTAGTAAGGGCTGAAGCGGCCGCGCAAGATGCCAAGGTCCCTGTGCCTCGCGCTGCTGCTGCTGCCGACAAGGCTGAAGCTGCTGCCGCCAGGGCCGAAGACGCCGCGGAAAAGTGCTGCGCTCACGCCGGAATGATGGTGACCTATCACCACAAACACAAGAGGGGCAGGAGAGTCAAATGCCCGCCGGTGAGACACCACCATCATCATAAAAGGGCTAAGGCGGCCGCTGGGGCTGCTCCTGCCGCTCCGGAAGAACCGATGGCACCGGAAAAGTAATTTAAAAACATTTGGGGTTCACGCCCCGCTTTTTAGAGAGAGGGTGTGGGTCGGGCGTAAGCCCGCCACACCTTCTGTCTTTTGGGGGGAGGGTTTACCCTGAATGGACCCGGGTTATTAATTACTTGGGGGCTGACCGCCGCAGGTGGCTGTCCTTAATGCGGTTTTCCGTGATTAAGGGCTGGATTGGTAATCGCGGGAATAATGCAAATGGCGGGATGCGCTTCGCTTTCCCGCCCTACGGTCTGACCGCCGCAGGTGCTGTCCTTAATAGGATTTTCGCAGAGAACCCATCCCAGGTCGCAATCTACTGGGAGTACGGGCGTCTCGCCTGTCCAGGCGCAGGTTTTTTGTCAGGGCCTGCGGCAACAGAAAATCGCTAGTGTCGCGTTTCGGGAATATCTTCAATATCTCTTGGCCTCCAACCTCCCCCTCCCGTGAGGGGAGGGAAGTTGGGGGGAAGATGATAACATTTGGAGATAACATAACAAATAATCACCCCCACCCGGTATCGCCCCTCAAGGGGGAGGGAATAAAGCGCTTCTTTTTTCAAGGTTTTCCTGAAACACTACACTGGTTGAACGCCACTAAGTTATTCCCTCATTCTTCTTCGTTTTAGGGCTCACCAGCTCGCACGCCTGCGGATGCCATAAAAAAGGGGCGCCTCTGCCCACGCCCTTTTCTCTGGCAGGATTCCGGGATTGGTAAAGCGGCAGCCTCAAATAACCGGACTGGCTGATCAGCTGCCGGCCCCTTCCGCCCCTTGGGTGATATCCACCGGCATGCCCGTCTGCTCTTCCACCGTTTGCAACACCTTGCGCATGTCCACCTGATTCGCCAGGCCCCGTTGCTCAATCATGCCCAGCACGTGCAGGAGCATGGAGGGGATCTTGAAATAGACGTCATCGTGCACCGACAGGAAGACCCGGCTATTGCGGAAGCCGATCTTGGCTGGCTCATAGATATACTCCACCCGGGTGCCCATGGGAACCATGGCAAAGAGCTTCTGGATATCCTCGGGATAGAGTCGGGTACAGCCATGGCTCACCAGCCGGCCCACGGCCCAGGGCAGGTTGCAGCCGTGAATGCCGTAGTCTCCCCAGGACAGCCCCAGTTTAAAGGCACCCATAGGGTTATCCGGCCCGGCGGGCATGACATCCCCGCCGTATTTGGCCTGCAACTCCTTGGGGATGTACCATATCGGATTCACTTCCTTCTGCACCACAGTAAACTTGCCGGTGGGAGTCCTGTAATCCAGAACCCCCATGCCGATGGGATAGGTGTAAACCTGGGTGCCGTGGTTAATAAAGTAGTACAACCGCATCTCCCCGGTATTCACCAGGATTTGGGCATCATGGCCGGTGGGGACGATCCACAGGGTGGGGATGAGCAGATCGACGCCCGACGGCGGCAGGAACGGGTCCCAGCTGCGGTACATGGCGCCGATTTCCGTCCACCCCAGGTCATAGCTCCGGGTGATGTCCAGGAGGTCTTCCCCTTTCCTGGTCAGATGATGCTGTGGGGCGCCGATCACCGTCATCGCCTCGGGATCGATGCCGCTGGCGGTGGCGGGCGGACGGAAGTTATAAGGCCCGCTGGCCCAAGCCGGCAGCCCGGCGGTGAAGATTAGCAGAATTGCCAGAGGCAAAGACAGGTAACGCATACTTCACTCCTGTGGCCGAAAAGGCTTAAAATTGGAGGTATAGGGTGGCTTCAGCACCCCCTTCTCGGTAATTATACCGGAAATCAGATCGCTGGGGGTAACATCGAAGGCCAGATTCAGAGCTGGGGCCCCGGCCGGGGCCAGCGGCTCACCTCTGAGGTGGGTGACCTCCTCTCCGGAGCGTTCTTCCAGCGGGATGTGGCTGCCGTCGGCAATGGTGAAATCGAAGGTGGACAAGGGCGCGGCCACATAGAAAGGGATGCCGTGGTGGTAGGCCAGGACCGCCAGGCTGTAAGTCCCGATCTTATTGGCGGTGTCGCCGTTGCCGGCGATACGATCCGCCCCCAGGATCACCAGGTCCACCCGGCCCTGGTGCATCAAGGTGGCCGCGGCGCCGTCGGGGATCAGGGTGTAGGGAATCCCCAGTTTCTCCAACTCCCAGGTGGTGAGGCGGGCCCCCTGGAGCAGGGGCCGGGTCTCATCTACCCACACGGAGAACCTCTTTCCGGCCTCCCAAGCGGACCGTAGGACTCCCAGGGCAGTACCGTAAGCCCCGGTAGCCAGGGCCCCGGTATTGCAATGGGTGAGGACGCGCATCCCCTCGTCGATGAGGATCTCCCCCCACCGGGCCAGATGGCGGTTGGTGGTTTCATCTTCCTTCAGCATGGCCTGGGCTTCGATCACCAGGTAATCCTTGAGGGCCGGCACCGGTTCCTGGGCATGGTCTTGGGCTAGCCGCTGCATGCGCTCCAGGGCCCAGAAGAGATTCACCGCGGTGGGCCGGGATGCCGCGATTTCCCGGCAGATTTCCTGGAAGCGCCCCAGGAACTCGGCCATATCTCCGGTGTGGATCTCCAATGCCCCCAGAGCGGCGCCCATGGCGGCGGCCACCCCGATGGCCGGCGCCCCCCGGATGGCCAGGGTGCGGATGGCCTCGATCACTTGGCGATAATCCCTGATCTCCAGATAGACCTCTTCCCGGGGGAGGCGGCGCTGGTCCAGCAGCTTAATCTTGTCGATATCCCAGCAGATGCTGCAATAGGGGATCATATTAACATCCTGTTTTCTGTTTTCGGTTTTCGGTTAAAACCTGAATGTGCAGGGGTAGGGGCGGGTTTTAAACCCTCGCCTACAATTCAATTCCCATGGCTCACCTTAGCATTTTTTGAAAGATCTCGTTGGCCAGTTGCGGGTTGGCCTGGCCCTGGGTCCGGCGCATCAGTTGCCCCACGAAGAAGCCCAGGACTTTGCTCTTGCCGGCCCGATAGTCCGCGGCCTCCTTGGGATTAGCGGAGATAATCTCCCGGGCCAGGGCTTCCAGGGCCCCGGCATCGCTGATCTGCGCCAGGCCTTTTTCTTTGATGATAACCTTCGGGTCCTTCCCGGTGGCCACCATCTCGTCAAACACCGTTTTCGCTATCTTGCCGCTGATGGTGCCATCCTCCACCAAATTAAGCATACTTGCAGAAGTCGCAGGGGTGAGAGTTGACATTAAGGAGGTAATGCCAGCCTCTCCTTTTTTTATCTCTCTAAGCACATCCCCCATAACATAATTACTCACCTTCTTGGGGTCGGGGAACAATTTCGCCGTAGCCTCGAAGTAATCCGCCAGGGCCTTGTCGCTGGTGAGCACCTCGGCGTCGTATTCCGGCAGGCCATACTCCGCCAGAAAGCGATTAAGCCGTGCCGCCGGTAGCTCTGGCAAATTTTTTCTAAGCTCTACTATCCACTCATCGGTGACTCTCACCGGCACCAGGTCCGGGTCCGGGAAGTAGCGGTAGTCGTGGGCCTCTTCCTTGCCCCGCATGGACACCGTCTGGTGCTGGACCGCATCCCAGAGGCGGGTCTCCTGGACGATCTCCCGGCCCGCGGCCAGCCAGGCCTGCTGCCGCTTGCTCTCAAATTCCA
>JBEKDQ010000242.1:0-3979 GCA_050014275.1 Desulfobaccales bacterium
TGGTTATCGATGACGAAAAGGTGATAAGAAATTTCTTTCAGTTTTGGAATAGGCATTCCTCCGGTGGCTGTCAAGAACAGGTTTCGTCCCCATTTTGCCACTTGCCCAACCAGACGACACCCGCCGGAAGGAGCCCCAGATGGCGCCGGGGAAGGCGAAACCCCTGGTTCCGCCTTCCCCGGCTGGATAAAAAAAGACTTGGGTGAGAGAAGATTCTGGGAGAACCTTCAATTATTTTGGACGTTAAGGCGAACCGCCGGCCTCTTTCCCCAAAGCTCCTTCCCCAACCGGATGGATCGGCAGGTACCTCATGCCCAGGTCGAAGATCAGGATAGCCATGGCCACCAGGGCCGCGGTGATGATAATCTCCACCGCCGAGGGGAAGTAGCCGAACTGCCGGTAGCCGATATAGCCGGTGAGGCTGACGTTGAAGCGGTTCAGCACCACCCCGAAGGCCGCCAGGCCCGAGGTCCAGTAAAGCCCCTTCTCGCTCCGGCGCATCTCCGGGAAGCTCAAGAGCAGGGCCGGCAAGGCCACGGTGCCGAAGATCTCCACGAAGAAGAAGAAATGGGGTTTATCCCAAACCCAGACCGCGGCCCCCCGGGCGTAGAGGTCCGTGACCTTCATGGCAAAGTAGATCAGCAGGGCGATTCCCAGCCCCTTGCCCAGGTCCGAGAGGATGCCGATTTCCGGCGGCCGCCGGTAGACCCGCGAGGCGATGAGGCTCTCCAGGGTAATGACGCTCATGCCGCCGATGACCGCGCTGGCGAAGAAGAGGGGTCCAATGGCCTGGGTGGCCCACAGGTCGCTCATCTTCTGGGGCATCAGCAGGAACAGGGCTCCCAGGGAGGACTGGTGCAGGGTGGAGAGCATGACCGCGGCCACCACCAGGAACAGGTAGATCTGGCGGAAAAACTTGATCCAGCTCTCCTGGCCATAGCGCTCCAGGCCGATGATGAACAAGTCGATAGCCAGCACCGTGGTGTAGAGCATGACGCACCAGGAAACCTCGAAGAGGACCGAGTGGGGGTTCCACATTATCATGGGGTGCCAGATGCGCCAGGGCTGGCCCTGGGGATCGGCGGAACAGCGGTTGTAGAGGATGCGCCGGTTCACCGGCCAGGCGAAGGACCAGCCGGGGTAAAGCCCCAGGCCGCTGGGGTCCTTGGGGACCCGGGCCGCCGCCTTGTTGTCCTTCTTGTCCGGGCCGGGGTAAAAGCCTGAAAAGATCCAGCAGCCGCAGGCGGTGGCGCCGTCGTCTTTCAGGCCCAGGAAGTTGGGCACCTGCTTTTTATCCGCCACGGTGTAACCGTTGATCTCTTTGGCCACCAGATGGACGTCGGGGTCGTCCCCGTAGCCCCAGTTTAACTTGACGATGGGGTCCGGGAAGGCTGCCTTGGGGTCTTCCTGATAGAGCTTTTTCAACTCCAGACCCAGACGATTGGCGTACCACAGGTCGCTGTAGCCGTCGCCGCGGGGCTTTACCGCCTGGTAGCGCCACTGTATCCAACGGCTGCTATTGGTGACGCCGCCTTCCTTCTCCAGGGCGTCGACCGCCGGGAACAGGAAGACCTCGGTTTTGACGGTTTTGGGATCGACCCCGGGCCGTTTCCAGAAGACCGAGGTGTCCGTCTCCCAGAGGTCGAAGGCCGCCAGCCATTCCAGCCGGGCCAGAGCCTGATAGGTCTGGTTGAGGTTGGCAGAGCTCACCGCCGGGTTCATGCCCCAGCACAGCAGCCCTTTGATGGTGCCGGCGCCCATGGCCTCGAACAGCGGAATCCAGGAGTAACCGGCTCCCTGAAAGCCTTTGCCGGCCTTGGGGAAGTAATCGTAGGCAAAGTCGTTCGCTTTTTGGGCCGCCTCTCCCCAGTAGGCCTTGAGGAGGCTCACCAGGAACTTGGGTTTGTTAATCCAGAAGCCGGCCTTGGGGGTCTCTTTGTCCAGATAATCCTTCAGGGTGGGGTGGGCCGCTTCCATGGGGGCGCCCAGGTAGCCGGGGAGCAGGTTGAAGAGCAGGCCCATGTCCGTGGAGCCCTGGACGTTATTCTCCCCTCGCAGGGCGTTGATGCCGCCCCCGGAGATCCCCATGTTGCCCAGGAGCAGTTGGAGGATGCAATAACTCCGGATGATCTGTACTCCGGTGGAGTGCTGGGTGCCCCCCATGGCGTAGAGGAGGGCGCCGGATTTCCCGGGCTGGCCGGTCGCCGTGTAAGTCGCCGCCAGCCTCAGAAACTGTTCGCGGGGCACCCCGGTAGCTGCCTCCACCATCCCCGGGGTATAGCGGGCAAAATGGGCCTTCAGGAGCTGAAAGACGCAATTGGGTGAGTTCAAGCTGGGGTCGGTGGCCGGCTTTCCCTCGCCGTCGGTCACATAATCCCAGGTGGCGGTATCATAGGCGTGTTTCTCTTTTTGGTAACCGGAAAACAGGCCGTCGTGAAAGGCAAAGTCCTTATTAACCAAAAAGGCGGCATCGGTATAGTTGACCACATAATCCTTATGGAACAGGTTATTTTCCAGGATGTAATTGATGAGGCCGCCCATCAAGGCGATGTCCGTGCCGGGCCGCAGGCGTACATACAGGTCGGCCTTGGCGGCGGAGCGGGTGAAGCGGGGATCCACCACGATGAGTTTGGCCCCCCGTTCCTGGGCCTTGGTGATCCACTTGAAGCTAATGGGATGGTTCTCGGCGGGATTACAGCCGATGATCATCAGGCAATCACTGTTGGCCAGGTCGTTCCAGTGATTGGTCATGGCGCCCCGGCCAAAGGTGGGCCCCAACGAGGCCACCGTGGAGGAGTGTCAGAGGCGGGCCTGGTGCTCCAGATAGACGATCCCCAGGGCTCGGGTCAACTTGGCCAGGAGATAACACTCCTCGTTATTCAGGGCGGCCCCGCCGATGGAGGCCAGGGCCTCGGTGCGGTTCACCGTCACCCCGTTGGACTTGGTGATGAAGCCGGCGTCCCGGGTCGCCTTGACCCGCTGCGCCAGGGTCTGCATGGCCCAATCCAGGTCCTTTTCCTCCCAGCTGCCGCTGCCCGGGGCCCGATAGCGCACCTTCTGCAAACGACGGGGACTGGTGACCACTTCGAAGACCGCCTGCCCTTTGCTGCACAGGGTCCCCTGGTTGATGGGATGGTCCGGATCGCCTTCCACATCCACCAGCTTGCCGTTCTTGGTATAAGCCACCAGGCCGCAGCCCACCCCGCAATAGGGACAGATGGACGTGGTGACGGTGGCCGTGGTGATTTTGGCGGGCGCCACCAATCCGGCCCACCCGGGGCGCCACAAGATAACGTCCGAGAGGCCCAGGGCGGTAAGCCCGCTCCCCAAACCCTTAATAAAAGTCCTGCGGGAAATGCGCATGTCTACCTCATCTGTCTGGTTTCGGCAAGAAGATGGTTGGTGGGGAATTAATTAAGGATTGACCGTTTAACGCCTTGCTCCTTAGTGAACATGTTAGATGATTTTTTCACACCCGTCAAAAAAAATGTTTATCCAGAATTAAAGGTGGAGATTAATTTTCCGCGCCGGGGAATTAGAGGTTGACTTGTGGGAAGGATATGCGGATATTAATAGCCTAAAGCCAACTGGTCATCGGCGGGGCGGGTTTGCAACCCGCCCCTGCATTTGCCGGTGCAGGTCGTGCTCCCGCAGTTGTTAGAGAAACGTCTGGTTATCAAAGTGGAAAGGCTATCCGAGCCTACACCCCAGCAGTGCGGGCCAGGCTCATCGGCCTGGCGGCGGCAAACCACCCAAACCGCTTCCCTTGACTAAAGGTTAATGGAGTCTTGCATGATGAAAATGACCCTTCGCATCCTGCCGTTGCTTGGCATCATTTTGATGGTCCTGGGGCTCAGCGGCGGGGCCGGGGCGGCGGCTGATGAAGTCAGCGTGCCGGTCCTGGTCTATCACCGGTTCGGTCCGACGAGGGCTGACAGCATGACCGTAACCACCAAGGTGTTCGAAGCGCAGATGCAGT
>JBEKDQ010000243.1:0-3904 GCA_050014275.1 Desulfobaccales bacterium
TTGATATAGATGGTGCGGCCGTCCCGGATGGCGAGGATCAAGGTATCGAGATTATCGTTCTCCAGGACCACGTCCGCCACTTCCCGGGCGATATCGGTGCCGGTGCGGCCCATGGCGATGCCCACGTCCGCCGCCTTGAGGGCCGGGCCGTCGTTGATGCCGTCGCCGGTCATGGCCACCACCTTGCCGGCCGCCTGCAAGGCCTGGACGATCTCAAGCTTATGGGACGGGCTGACCCGGGCAAAGACTAGGGCCCTCTTGACCAGGGCCCGCAAGACCTCCGGCTCGATCTCCGCCAGGTGGGTGGCATCCAGGATTTCCAGGGGGCCCCCCTGGCTCAGCTCCAGTTCCTTGCCGATGCCATAGGCGGTGGGACTCTGGTCGCCGGTGATCATCACCGTCTCGATCCCCGCCCGATGGAAGGCCCGAATCGCCTCGCCCACCCCCTCCCGGACGGGATCAGCCATGCCCACCATGCCCAGCCAGACCAGGTCATCGAGTTCCTCAAACACGGACTCATCCGGACCCCCCAGGGCGTAGGCCAGCCCCAGGACCCGCAGGGCGTTCCCCGCCATCTCCTCATTCTTAGCCTCGATGCGCTGCCGGTCTGCATCGGTAAGCGGCAATTTCCGGCCATCCTGGAGATGCCAGGAACACAGGGCCAGGACTTCCAGGGGGCTGCCTTTGAGGGCAAAAAGCTTTCCGGCGGTCGGATCATCATGCAACGTGCCCATAAACTGGCGATTTTCCGAACGGTGATTGATTTTTAATAGGGGATAGCGCCTCCTCAGGTCGGCGATGTCGAGACCCACCAGGATGGCCAGATGGACCAGGGCGCCCTCCGTCGGGGTCCCCCGGAGTACATAATCCCCGCCTTCCTGATAGATTTCGATTTCGTTGCACAGCACCGAGACCTTTAGGAGCTGCTCCAATTCCTCACAGGCGAAGGGGGGAATCGGCCCATCGGGCCCCAGGAATTGCCCATCCGCCACCTTGATAGTCCTCATGCCGGCAAAGATTTGGAGCACGGACATCTGGTTGCGGGTGATGGTCCCGGTCTTATCCAGACAGACGGTCTGCACCGAACCCAGGGTCTCCACCGCGTTGAGATGGCGGATCAAGACATTGTGCTTGCGCATGTCCCGGATACCCAGGGCCAGGGTGGTGGTGGCTACGGTGGGCAGCCCTTCCGGCACCGCCGCCGCCGCCAGGCAGATGGAGGTGCGCAGCATCTCCACCCAACCGAAGCCCCACATGAATCCCATAACAAACACCACCCCGCAGACACCGCAACAGAGAAGAACCAGTTGATCCCCCAACTGCCCGAGCTGCCTCTCCAGGGGGGTTTCCGGGCTGGCGGCTTCGCTGATCAGAGACTGGATCAGGCCGATTTCGGTATAAATCCCGGTGGCCACCACCACCGCCATACCTTCGCCGCCGGTCACCAGGGTGCCCATGAAGACCAGGTTGATCTGGTCTCCCAAGGGGATATCATCCTGTTCCAGGGGCCGGGTATTTTTAGTCACAGGCAGGCTTTCCCCGGTCAGGGCCGATTCATCCACGGACAGGTGGTTGGCCTCTAGCAGGCGCGCATCAGCGGCCACATAGCTGCCAGGGCGCAGTACCAGGAGGTCTCCCGGGGTCACTTCCTCGGAGGGAATTTCGCTCAGCCGTCCTTCTCGCAAGACCAGGGCGGCAGGCCGCACCAGGGATTGCAAAGAGCGAATGGTTCTTTCGGATTCGCTTTCGGTCTTATAGCCGATGAAGGCATTGATGACCACTACGCCGAAAATCAACACGGCGTCGGCCAGTCCTCCGGTGACGACGGAAATACCGGCGGCCGCGCCCAGGAGGGCTACCGGGAGCGAGTTAAACTGGTGCAGGAAGATTTCCCAACCGGACCGGGGCTCGGCTTCCGGCAAGAGATTGGCGCCGTATTTCTGGCGATTTCTCTGGACGGCCTCGAGGGACAACCCCATTTCCCTGGAGGTCTGCCATTCGGCCAACACCGCCTCGGCTTCCAGCCGGTGCCAGGGTTGCGCCGGCTGCTCTGCCGGATAGGCAAAGAGACCTTTGAACCTGCCTAAGACGGTGGCCTGCTCTTCCTGGCCGGTGGCGGCCCCGGCTTTACCGGGGACAGGAAATGAAGAGCCCGGGTGAGGTAGGCTCAGGCAATCGGCGACGATCCCTTCAATTAAGGCCGCAATGGTTTGGGGATTGTTACCCGAATTGTAGCAGACCAGAACATTGCCGGTGAGGGCATTGGCCGAGGCCAGGGAAATATCCTGTAGCTGCGCCAGCCGCGACTCCAGCAGCTTCTCCAGGGATTTCGAGCGGTAGAGGCCCTCAACCTTAAACCTCGCCCTGCCCGCCACCGCGGTATGTATCGCCTCGACCATTGGGGCCGGATAACCTTGCCTATTCGACTCTGTTTAGCTAATAGGGATACTGCGGCTGCTTACCCCTTCGTCTTCTTTTCCGGCGGGGCTTCGGGAGCAGGCTTGGAGGCCGCTGGGGACCCCTCCTTGGACTTCGGCCAGGCGGCGCAAGCTACGTCCTTGAGGCCAGAGACCGCACCCACCAGGATGTCGCTGACGGCCTTGACCGCCGACTGACCCAGGCTGCCGGCGGCCTCGATGGCGCCGCCCATCGCCGCCTTGGCGGCCCCGCCCACATTGCCGCCGATCTCGGAAGTGGCCTCGATGACGCCGGTTACCGCGCTTTTGGCCACCTGGGCCACGTCTCCGCCGACTTCCGCGGCCGCTTTGACCGCGCCTTTGGCCAGTTGGGCGGCGGACTTTTCGACATCTCCGCCCACGTCGCTGACGCCCAGGAGAATGCCCTTGGCCACATCCTTGGTGGTCACCAGCAGGCCGGTGCCCATCTCTTCGGTGGCCTTCAACGCCCCTTTAAAGACGTCCTTGCTGACATTGATGGTCTCGTTGGCCACGCTGCCGGTGCCCTTCAGGACGTCGGTCACGGTGTTTCTCGCCAAACTGACGATTTGGGTTTCAATCTCGCTTAGTCCCTTGAGGCTGCCGACGAGGCCGTCTCTCATGGTGGCGCCGGCTTCGCCCAGCATTTCCCCAATACCCTTGCTCTCTTTGGTTTCCTGGGTGGACATATGGACCTCCAAAATTTTTGGTTAACTACAAGATAATAACTTAAAGATACATTTCCAGGTCTGTGATGCCATTCCGGCGATGAGCCGGCATGGCTCCCCGCCTTAATGGAAGGCTTTCAAAGACTGCGACTTATCGAGGCAGCCAAGTTTAAACCCAAAAAAAAATTATCGCATAAATATAATGACAAATGCAAGGCATACAATGATGGGAAGATGATATATATCGGGAGATGATGCTGATGGGAGCAACTTCCACTGAAAAGCCAAGGTGGGAAAGTAAACCTTGATTTTCCAACTGTCCTTTATAACAATCTGGCCCCCAATTCAGCGACGCCGGATCTTTCCCCCTTTATCAGAGTTATATGGCCGGAGATATTCTCGTCTTTAATCCTTTCCACCAAATAACTCAAGCCATTGGAAGAGGCGTCCAAATACGGGTGGTCGATCTGTTCCGGGTCTCCGGTGAAGACGATCTTGCTGCCCCGGCCCACCCGGGTAAGGATGGTCTTGATCACATGGGGGCTGAGATTTTGGCTTTCATCGCAAATAATGAACTGGCGGGGGATGCTGCGGCCCCGGATATAGGTTAGGGCCTCCAATTCAATCTTGCCGCAGCTCAGCAAATACTCGGTGGAGCCGTTGGACCGGATATGCTCGTTACAGAGATACTCCAAATTATCATAAACGCTTATTGATTTTGCTCCGATCAATATGGTATAATTAATTAAAATAAATAGCTAATTGGAGCAAAATCATGCAACAGAAAACGCTCAGCCTGCT
>JBEKDQ010000244.1:0-3899 GCA_050014275.1 Desulfobaccales bacterium
CCCAATAGTGTCCGGCAAGGTTTTTGCTATGAGGCAGGCAGTAGGGATTTGTTTGAACTTAGGTATGCCCCCTATCTGAGCAATTCATAGAATTTACAAGCTATTTCCCTCTCCCCCTTTGGGGGGAGAGGGCAGGGTGGGGGGGGGTATATAACGGCCAATGAAGCCACCCCTCACCCGGTGTCGTCCCCTCGCAGGGGAGAGGGGATTTATTTGCATTGATATAATATGTTGATATCGTTATATGTTGATATCGCTGAAATTACAATGGCCAGAGTTTAACTGCGAGATAGTGTGATCTTCCCCTTGCAATTTTGTTGCCGGACACTACTGCCTTGACCCCTATTTTTTTGCCAGGTGGATGTAGGTACACATGGCCTTGGCCACCAGGCGCTCCCCCTGGCGCACCTCCACTTCCCCCAGGGAGATGGTGCGGCCCCGCTTGGTGATGCGGGCCACCGCCTCCACCTCACCCTCCTTCACCGCGGCCAGGAAATTGATCTTCATCTCGACGGTGTTGATGGCTTCCCCTTCCGGCACCAGGCTGTAGAGGGCGAAGGCCACCGTCTCATCCGCCAGGGCGGCGATCATGCCGCCCTGCAACAGGCCAATGGAATTGGCCAGCTCCGCCTTGAAGGGTAAGAGGAAGCGGGCGTAGCCCCGCCCCAATTGCGGCGCCTGGATGCCCACGAAGCGGATGAAGGGGTTGGCGGCCAGACGGGCGCGCAGGGCGGCTTCCAGTTCCGGCGCCAAGTGGTCGATTTCGCTTTGCATGAGATGCTCCGCAAAAATTCTTTAACCGCAGACACCCAGAGGGGCAGATCGGTTTTTAGTTTTCCGTTGTTGGTTTTTTATTAGAAACTGGCCCCGGGGCAATAGTGTCCGGCAACAAAATTGCAGGAAGAAACTTAAACTATCTCCCAGGTTAACTCTATGCCATTGTAATTTCAACGATATCAACATATTATACCGATGCCAGCAAATCCCCTCTCTCCTGCGAGAAGACGACACCGGGTGAGGGGTGGCTTGAATACCTGGTGGGGCGGGCCTCCGTGCCCGCCTAATTCCGGGCAGCCAGGGACGGCCGCCCCACCACGTTGCATATCCCCCTCATTCTGCCCTCTCCCCCCCAAGGGGGGGGGGAGAGAAAAAAGCTTGTAAATTCCACGAAATGATAGCTATTTGCCATGCCTAAATTCAAACATATCTCTACAATAGCAAAAACCTTGCCGGACCCTGAGGCCCCAGGGGCCCAAATGAAAAAAAACGAAAAACCGGAATCGAAAAACGAATATCCGCGTCTCTATGGTAAAATATCTATAATCTAGGGAAATAAATAGCCACGGGAGATTATACATGAAAATTGCCATCAGCGGCAAAGGCGGGGTGGGCAAGACCACTCTGGCGGCCCTGCTCATCAAATATTTTAGGGACCAGGGCAAAAAGGTGCTGGCGGTGGACGCCGACCCGGACGCCAATCTGGCCCTGGCCCTGGGGGTCCCCGATCCGGAGAGCATCGTGCCCCTGAGCCAGATGAAAGAGATGGTGGCGGAGCGCACCGAATCCCAGCCCGGCACGATGGGGGGCTTCTTCAAGCTGAACCCCAAGGTGGATGACATCCCCGAGAAGTATGCCCGGCAACTGGACGGCATCAAGCTCATCGTCATGGGCGGGGTGAAGAAGGGCGGCAGCGGCTGCGCTTGCCCCGAGAGCGTGCTGCTGCGCACCCTGGTGACCCATATGGTGCTCCTCCGGGATGAAGTGGTGGTCATGGACATGGAGGCGGGGATCGAGCACCTGGGGCGGGCCACCGCCAAGGGGGTGGACCGCCTCATCGTGGTGGTGGAGCCGGGCCGCCGCAGCGTCGAGACGGCCAGGCACGTGCAGCAGTTGGCCGGGGACCTGGGACTCCACCAGGTGGCGGTGGTGGGCAATAAAATCCGCCGGGAGGCGGATGAAGTCTTCTTACGAAGAAACCTGCCGGACCTCCCCTTCCTGGGCTTCATTCCCTTTGATGAAAAGATTATCGAAGCCGACCTGAAGGGCATCCCCCCCTATGAGGCCATCCCGGAGCTGTTGGAAGTGGCCGCGACCATCGCCGGGAAGTTGAGCGCAGGGTAAATGTTTGGGGAGGAGGTAAGGGGACCTCCCGAAGCGAGACGCTGGCGCCACCGGCCCGCTTACCATCCCGCCCCCATTTACCTCCCAATCCCCGCAGGGGCGACCCTGGCTTTTACCGTGAAAACTTCAAATCCCCCTGAATCTAATGCTGTTCACTTAAGCACCAAAATGATACAGGTCATTTCCTGTCATTCCGAGGGAGCCGGAGCGACTGAAAAAATCTCTAAATACCAGATGCTTCGCTTTCTCTGAAAATGTAGCGCCCGCGCCCTCAGCGGCGCGGGAACCGCCGAGGGCGGCGGTTCTACATTTTTATTTTTCGTTGTGGCCGTCAGGTCATGATGGTTCGCTCAGCATGACAAGAAGACAAGAAAATGTAGGACGTGGCACTGTCCACCGATTCCTTAGAACCTCTTTAAATGAACCGTAGTGCCCCTAAATCCCCCTTTTCCAAAGGGAGGCTTTCAACCCCCCTTTGACAAAGGGGGGCAGGGGCAGTAGTGTCCGGTAGCAATTCCCCGTTTTACCGCATGACCGTGATCATCTGTGCCCTGCCGATCCCGGACTTTTTCCTGGGACATGAGGGGGGCCGCGATTATAACTTCTCCCTCTCCCCCTCGAGGGGGAGAGGGTTGGGGTGAGGGGGAATTCTGGTCGGTGTTCGCTAAAATCGCCAAAATCGCTTCCAGAACCTCCTCTGTTTCCTGCATGACCTGATTATTCCAAAATCGAAAGACCCGGTAACCCATCCTATTTAAGTATGTCGAACGCTGAATATCTTGTTCCTCAGTTTCGGCATGTGGCCCGCCATCAACTTCAATGACAAGGTTTTTCTCTACGCAGATAAAATCGACAATAAAGGAACCAACAGGATATTGCCACCGGAATTTCCAGCCGTCAAGTTCCCGATTCCGCAAATGACGCCACAGCAGCCTTTCGGCATCAGTCAGGCGTTTTCGCAAAGGCCCTGGCGCTCTGCTTGTCCATGAGCCACGCCTCACCCCAGCCCTCTCCCCTCTCGGGGGAGAGGGAGTTTTTGGGAACCTGGTTACGGCATAATGCAAACTTTATCTGGCGGAGGACCATCTATTCTCCTCGGCGCAGAGTAACGTTTTCTTCAGAGAAAAGCCTACGGCTAAATTTGTTATTGCCGCGGTTTCTTGCGCGACGCAAAAACCTTATTGGGGCAGGGAAGATTTTTCATCGCCAGGGGTGAGGCAGTAGTTGTTCATGAACCTTTAGCTGATTAACCACGTCTAAAAAAAGGCTCGACTTTCTTCCTGCCAGCTTCTAAGTTAATTCCGAGATGCCTCAGGAATCCCACCCCCAACTCTCCGGCCGCTTGAAGATGCTGGTGGTCTTCGTGCTCTATTTCGCTGAAGGAGTGCCCTTCGGCTTCGTCTACACCACCCTGTCCTACTACCTCCGCAGCCGTGGGGTGCCCCTGGAGCAGATCGGCATCCTGAGCCTTATGGGCCTGGCCTGGAGCCTCAAGGTCCTGTGGAGCCCCCTGGCGGACCGCTTCGGCTCCCGGGCCGCCTGGCTGGTGCCGGCCCAGGTGGCGGTGATCCTTAGCCTGCTGGGGCTGGCCTGGCTGGCCGAAGCGCCGGTGGGCCCGGCCTTCTGGGTCCTGGTGGGGCTCCTTTGCCTGGCCTCGGCCACCCAGGACCTGGCAGTGGACGCCTACACCATCGACCTCCTGGACACCCGGGAGCTGGGGATGGCCAACGGCATCCGCATCGGCGCCTACCGGGTAGGCCTCATCGCCGCCGGGGGCG
>JBEKDQ010000245.1:0-3896 GCA_050014275.1 Desulfobaccales bacterium
CCGCCTGGGTCCTGAGGAGATCACGGTCTTCGATTCCACCGGCCTGATCATCCAGGACCTGGCCCTGGGCTACGCCGTCTATCTCCGGGCCCGGGAACGGGGCCTGGGGGAGGAGAAGGATTTTTTGAAGTAAGATTTTTTCAGCTAAGGTTTTTCGCAATTTTTGGTAAAGGTCAAGGAGGTTGGGGCTTTTGCCACCCAGCATCCGGCAATCAGAGCACCTTTCCGGCTTGCCAACCAGGCGCCTTTGGATCACCCGGTGCATAAACCGGTGAATTTGTAGTGGACCTGGGGGAAAGTCTAATTGGACAAGTCTTGAGGGCCAGGACTTCTTCCCTCCCTAGGGCAGAGGGAGGGCGTCTATGCTTCGATTTATGGCAGGCCCAAAAAGGCCTTGACTTTCTCCAGGATTTCCGGGCGGCTGGCCGGGTCGAACTCCCACAGGGTGGACTGTTGGGGGGCATCCTTGTCATCGTCCATGCAGTCCCCGAAGCCGCAGACCGCCGGGGGGGAGCTGGGCGGCCCCAGGAGCCGGGCCAGGCGCTCCGCCATCCCGGCCAGGTCGCCCCGTACCGGCCAGAGGTTCAAAACCAGGTGGTCCCGGGCCAGCCGTAGGTGGAGGTTGAGGGCCCCCTCCGGGTCCCGGTGTCCGGCTTCAAGGCCCTCAAAAGAGGTGCCGTGCCGGTCTTCCTGCACCGTGAAGTCGAATTTTATCGGCAGCGTCATGATCTATCCTTAGGGCTTTGATTAAGGGCTATCCAGGAAGGCCGCGGCCCGGCCCGAGAACCGCACGGAAATGCCAGATAAGGAGATTATAGCAAAGATCTCGGAAATTTTCAGGAATTCCGGTATCATCCATGGTGCGGCCGTGCCCCGCCTGGGCCCGGCTCGACCATAATGCATTTTCCATTTGAAATTTGTTAAAATGGCATTATATGTAGCATTACATGTAAAAAAATACCTATAGAGTTAAATCCGAAATCGGCTCATTAGAAACTACCAAGGAGAACGGCGAAATGGAGAAGCAAGAGCTAAAGGCGGCAACCAAACGTTATTGCTATGCCTTCGAGGAAGGCGACGGCGCCAATAAAAAGCTGTTGGGGGGTAAGGGCGCCGGCCTATGCACTATGACCCAGATCGGGCTGCTGGTGCCCCCGGGATTCTGTATCACCACGGAAGCCAACCTGGATTATTTCGCCCAGGGTTCGCACATCCCCGTGGATCTGATGGAGGAAGTGCACGATTATATGAGAGCCCTGGAGAAAAAGACCGGTAAAGGGTTTGGCGACCCGAAAAATCCCCTGCTGGTTTCGGTGCGTTCCGGTTCCGCCCTCTCCATGCCGGGGATGATGGATACCATCCTCAACCTGGGACTCAATGATGAGACCGCGCAAGGCATGATCGCCCTGACCGGGGACGAACGCTTCGTCAACGACGTCTATCGCCGCTTCCTGCAACTCTTCGGCAAGATCGGCCTGGGGGCGCCGGATGCCGGGTTTGATGAGATATTTGAGGAAGTGAAAAAGGAGCAGGGCGCCACCGTGGACACCGAGCTTTCCGCGGAGGCCTTGTCCAGTATCCGCGAACGCTTTAAAGAATATATCCAAAAGAGCACCGGCCAGCCTTTCCCTCAGGACCCCTGGGCCCAGTTGCTGATCGCCATCGAGGGGATATTCAAATCCTGGATGGGAAAACGGGCGGTGGTTTACCGCCGCCAGTTCAATATCACCCCGGACCTGGCCAACGGTACCGCCGTAAATATCTGCACCATGGTCTTCGGCAACATGGGCAACGACTGCGCCACCGGGGTGGGCTTCACCCGGGACCCGGGGACCGGAGAGAACATCCTTTACGGCGATTATCTGATCAACGCCCAGGGCGAGGACGTGGTGGCCGGCATCCGCACTCCTCGGCCCCTGAAGGAACTGCTCACCGACATGCCGGCCATCTACCGGGAACTGGAAAAGATGCGGGGCATCCTGGAGAAGCACTACCGGGAGGTACAGGACATTGAATTCACCATCGAGCGGAGCAGGCTCTACATGCTGCAGACCCGCAACGCCAAGATGAATGCCTGGGCCTTGTGCAAAACCTCAGTGGACATGGAGAAGGAAGGACTCATTACCGAAGAGGAGGCCCTGCTGCGGATAGAGCCGGACATGCTGGAGCAGTTCTTACACCGGCGCATCGACCCCCATGCCAACATCGAGCCGCTGGGCGTGGGCATTTCGGCCTCTCCCGGTGCGGCCACTGGGAAAGTGGTTTTTGACGCCGACCGGGCGGAGCGGCTGGGAAAAGAAGGGGAGAAGATCATCCTGACCCGCATCGAGACCAGACCTGAGGATATTCACGGGTTTTTCGCGGCCCAGGGGATTCTCACCAGCCGGGGCGGCAAGACCTCCCATGCCGCGGTGGTGGCCCGGGGCATGGGCAAACCCTGCGTCTCCGGGGTTGAAGGTCTGGACATCAACTATGACCTGAAAGAGGCCCGGGTGGGAAAGGTGGTCATCAAGGAAGGGGACATCGTCACCCTCGACGGTACCAATGGCACTTTTTTCCTGGGAACGGTGCCCATGCTGGATCCCCCCACGGAGCTGCCCAAGGACCTGGCCATCCTGATGCACTGGGCCGACAAGGTGGCCAAACTGGAGGTATGGGCCAACGCCGATACCCCGGTGATGGCATCCAAGGCCCTGCATCATGGGGCCAAGGGCATCGGCCTGTGCCGCACCGAGCGCATGTTCAACGCGGCTGAGCGCCTGCCCCTGATGCGCTCCATGATCCTGGCCGAAAGCCCCGAGGAGCGCAAGAGCTGGGCCGACAAGCTCATGCCCATGCAGCGCGCCGATTTCCTGGAGATCTTCCGGGTCATGGACGGGCTGCCGGTCACCATCCGGCTGCTGGACCCGCCGCTGCACGAATTTCTGCCCGGCATTGAAGAGCTTCTCAACGAAACCAGCCGCCTTCGGGAGTTCAGCCAGATGATTAACGCCCTGGAGCAACTGCCCGGCACCGTAACCTTGCTGGGTCCGGATCTTTATCAGCACGTGCCCTCCATTGAGGCGGTCACTCGGGAGCTCAGCGAGTTCAAGGCTAAGGGCCTGGACCAGAAAATCCTCAATGACAAAGAGCATGTGCTGCGCCGGGTGCGGGTGCTTAACGAATACAACCCCATGCTGGGGAACCGGGGGGTGCGCTGCGGCATCTCCTTTCCGGAAATCTATGACATGCAGATCCAGGCCATCTTCGAGGCCGCGGCCCTGGCCCTGCGGGACAAGATCGACGTCCGCCCGGAGATCATGGTGCCCAATGTCTGCACCCGCCAGGAGCTGGTCTGGGTGCAGCCCCGGGTGGAGAAGATCCACCTGGAGGTGGAAAAGCGCTACAATGTCAAGATCAAATACAAATTCGGCACCATGGTGGAAATCGCCCGGGCCTGCGTCCGGGCCGGCACGTTGGCGCAAACCGCGGAGTTCTTCTCCTTCGGCACCAACGACCTCACCCAGGGGACCTTCTCCTTCTCCCGGGAAGACGCGGAAAACAAGTTCCTGCCCATTTACAACACCGTGGGCATCCTGAGGGACAACCCCTTCGAAATCCTGGATGAGCTGGGGGTAGGCTGGCTCATGCAGCACGCGGTGAGCGAAGGGCGCAAGACCCGACCCGACCTGAAGATCGGCATCTGCGGCGAACACGGCGGCCAGCCTCAGGCCATCGAGTTTTGCCACCGCATCGGGCTCAACTACGTGTCGTGCTCACCGATGCGCATCCCCATCGCCCGCATGGCCGCGGCGCACGCGGTCATCAAGGAAAGGCGGGGCCACGCCGCCAGGTCCAAATCCCTGTAAGTCCATCCCTGAAGAAACCAGGGCGGCCGGGGGCTGGGTGAAACCCAG
>JBEKDQ010000246.1:0-3863 GCA_050014275.1 Desulfobaccales bacterium
CTGGCCATCGGCCACGTGCGCTACTCCACCACCGGCTCCACCCTGCTGGTCAACGCCCAACCCTTCGTGGTGCAGCACGGCGGCCGAACCATGGCCATCGGCCACAACGGCAACCTCACCAACGCCCTGGAGGTCCGCTGCCGCCTGGAAGAGGACGGCTCCATTTTCCAGTCCTCCATGGACACCGAGATCATCGTCCACCTCATGGCCCGGCACCGGGGCGCCAACGTGGTGGAATCGCTGACCAACGCCCTGGAGCACCTCAAGGGCTCCTATTCCCTGGTTCTGGCCACCGCCGACCAGGTCATCGCCGCCCGGGACCCCCACGGCTTCCGGCCTCTGTGCCTGGGCCAATTGAACGGCTCCTGGATGGTGGCCTCCGAGACCTGCGCCCTGGACCTGGTGCAGGCCGACTACTGGCGGGAAGTGGAGCCGGGGGAGATCGTGGTCATGGACGCGGCCGGCCTCCATTGCCATAAGCCCTTCGCCCCGGCGCCTCTCCAACGCTGTATCTTCGAGTTTATCTATTTTGCCCGCCCTGACAGCCAGATCTTCGGGAAAAGCGTCTATCTGGTGCGCAAACGCCTGGGCGCCGCCCTGGCCCGGGAGCATCCCCTCCAGGGCGACCTGGTGATGCCCTTTCCCGACTCCGGCACCTACGCGGCCCTGGGATATGGCGCGGCTACCGGCATCCCTTTCGAGATGGGGATGATCCGCAACCATTACGTGGGTCGCACCTTCATCCAGCCCTCCCAGACCATGCGGGACTTCTCGGTACGGGTGAAGCTCAACCCGGTCAAGGAGCTCCTCAAAGGCCAGCGGGTTATCGTCATCGAAGACTCCATCATCCGGGGTACCACCACCCGCTCCCGGGTCAAGTCGCTGCGCGAGGCCGGGGCCCGGGAAGTGAGCATGCTGGTGAGCTGCCCGCCCCACCGCTTTCCCTGCTATTATGGCATCGACTTTTCCAGCAAGGGGGAACTAATCGCCGCCCAGCAGGAGATCGAGCAGATTCGGGATTTCCTGGGCCTCAATTACCTGGGGTATCTCAGCCTGGAGGGCATGGTTGCCGCCACCGAAATGGAGCGCGACACCTTCTGCCTCTCTTGCTTCTCCGGCGACTATCCCATTCCCCTGGAGGCCGCCTTCTCCAAGACCTGCTTCGAAGAGGACCTCTGCGCCCCGGGCCCCAGGGAAGGCCGCCCGGTGGTTTGTAAGGTGGAGTAACCCTGGGGCATAACTTTTTAGTTCCCGGTTGCCAGTTATCAGTTGCCAGTAAAGGCAAAGGCGCGAAAAGCTAACTGGTAACTGGTAACTGGTAACTGAGAACTGGGAATTGACGAGGTGGGACATTTGCGTGAAAAGATAACTCGTAACTGGGAACTGGGAACTGATAACTGAGAAATGGTAACTGAGAACTGGGAACTAACGAGGTGAGACATTTGCAACTAAATCTCCTCTCCCCTGCGAGGGGAGATACCGGGTGAGGGGTGGCTTCAACGGCCGTTGCCTACCCACCTCACCCTGCCCTCTCCCCCCAAGGGGAAGAGGGAAATAGCTTGTAAATTCCATGAATTGATTAGGCTAGTGAGAATTCCATGAATTGATTAGGCTAGTGGGCATACCTAAGTTCAAACGAATCCCTACTGCCGGCCTCATAGCAAAAATCTTGCCGGACACTACTGCAAGGTGGTGGATTGGCGCCGCTTATCCGGGAATTTTGAACGGAGTTTTTTTTAGGGAATTATATATTTGACTCCCTATTCCGTCTCTGCCGTAGGGGCGGCGTCTCGCCGCCCTGGGTGGAGAAACCCCGCCCCTACAATAGATAATTGAGGGAGTCAAATATATAATCCCCTTTTTTTACCAGTGCCCTTGAGCCAACATCTCATCGGCGTCATCTCCGACACCCACGGGCTGCTGCGGCCCCAGGCGGCCCAGGCCCTCCGGGGGGTGGAGCTCATCATCCACGCCGGGGATATCGGCCACCCCGGGGTGTTGACGGCCCTGGAGCAAATCGCCCCGGTTCAGGCGGTCCGGGGCAATACCGACCGGGGGGAATGGGCCCGGCGGCTCCCCCGGACCCGGTTGCTGAAGGTGGGCGGGGCGCAGCTCTATGTCCTGCACGAACTCCAGGCCCTTAGACAAGACCTTTCGCTCGTCGCCTCGGGAATTCAGGCGGTCATCTATGGCCACTCGCACCAACCCCGGTCGGAGCGCCAAGACGGCGTCCTTTACCTCAACCCCGGCTCGGCCGGACCCAGAAGATTTACCTTGCCAATCACCATAGCCTTTTTGCGGGTGCAGGAGGGCCACCTCCAGGCGGAAGTGGTAAATTTACCGGGCCTGTAGAGCAGCGATTTCCGCCCAAGTTCTAACCGCCAACGTAACCCCCGGCGATGTGGCTGGCATCCCACCAGTTGATCTTTTCCTTCAGTTGCACCTGCAGATCTTCGATCTCCATCTTGGCCTTGCTCCAGTCGGCCGGACATTCCTTCATGAGCCGGTCGATTCTCCGGCTCAAATCTCCCACCAGGATGTGGAGTTCATCGGTCTGGGATCTGACCTTGGCCCTGGTCTCCACCGGCATCTGGTCGATCACCCGGAGGATGTCGTAAATCCGCGCCTTCTGGTTGGTCAACTCCACATAGATAGAGTCGCAATAGTCTCTGATCTCCATTTGGGCACCCATTGTTCCCTTGTGATAATTAAATTTAGCTCTGATCAACCACATTGTCAATGGAGTTTGGCGGCGAGATAATGCCCGGGGCCGCCTTGGGGGCCTGAGGTTTTCCCGGGATTTTAGGGGGTGAAGAAAGGCAGGCGCACTATTAGCAAAAAACCGTTGGCGGCCAGCAAAGTTCCCAGACTGGCGGAGACCAGGGCGAAACCCAGGGCCATCCGGGAGTAGGCCAGGATGGCGATGGAGGACATGACAATGGCGATCGCCAGCAGCACCTCGCCGTACTCGAAGTAGGGGTCCTTGCTGCGGTAAAGGTCCCGCTCCTGCTCCAGGTGTCTGGCCTCTTTTTCGATCTCTTCCTTTTCCGCGTTGTAGCGCCCCTCATCTGCGGTCACCTGCCGCAACTCTTCTTCGTAGCGTTTTCTGACCTCCGGCTTGAGGGAGTCCTTTTCCAGCAGGTTCAGTTCCAGGATGGTCTTTTGGTTCCGGTCGATATTCTCCCGGATGTTCTTGGCCTGGTACCAGGCCCATTGGTCCGAAGCCTGCTGCTGGGCCAGGAGCATCTCCTTGGTGGCCATGGATCCCCCCAGGTGGCTGATGGCCAGGACGACCGCAAAAATCCCGGTGATCAAGGCGACGCGGCGGGTGAAGGCCTTGGCCTTGATCTCTTCCAACTCTTCCGGTTTAGGGAGCTCCACCTCAGGTATGGCGTATCCTTTATTGTAAGAAGATTTTCCCGCCTTACTGATTTACTGAAAAATCCGGAGGCGGCTGGCTATCCCTCTCCACCAGGATTATCCTGACTACAATTATTCGTTTTCACCCTTTCCCTGCTGCCGGTGCTGGTCATAAAGGGCGAGATAGGCCTTGATCATCTCCGGGATGGGCAACCCGTAAGGACAGCGGTCGACGCATTCCCCGCACTCGATGCAGGAGCGCGCCGCTTCCATGGCCTTGGTCGCGAAGCCCGCGGCCTTGTCCGGACCCATCCGCCGGGCGACGATGCCGTAAAGCATGGCCGGGGTGATCATCACCCCCTGGGGGCAGGGCTGACAATATTCGCAGCGCCGGCAGAACTTATCCCCCAGTTCGGCCCGGTAACCCTCCATAACCGCCAGATCTTCCGGGGTCACCGCATTATCCGTGTCATAGAGGTCAACCACCTCATCCACCCGGGCCA
>JBEKDQ010000247.1:0-3845 GCA_050014275.1 Desulfobaccales bacterium
CAACCCGTATCAGGGGCCGGGAAGGCGGGGCTTGCAGCCCCGACTTCCCGGCCCAAACGGAGCGGGGAACCAGTTTCCCCTCTCACATCCCCACCCTTGCGGGGGAGAGGCGAGTGGTTTTATTCCCCAATGCTAAGGCCCCTGGCAGATTTTATGACTCAAAGGAAAAAATATCTTCCCCTGGCCGGGGCCCTCCTGTTGCTGGCGGTGGCCTGGGTCTTGCCGGACAGCGGGCTGCTCAACCCCTACGTGGTGCAGATTATGATGTACGTGGGGATCAATATGATCCTCACCCTGAGCCTCAATCTGGTTAACGGTTACATGGGGGAGTTTTCCGTGGGCCATGCCGGCTTCATGGGCATTGGCGCTTACGTAGCCGCCATCCTCACGGTGGCGGTGTTGCCCCGTTCCTGGTCGCCCTGGCTCTTCCCGGGGGTGTTGCTGACCGGGGGCCTGGCCGCGGCCGCGGCCGGCCTCATCGTGGCCTATCCCTCCTTTCACACCCGGGGGGATTACCTGGCCATCGTCACCCTGGCCTTCAACATGATCGTCAAGAGTGTGCTGGAGAACATCAACGCCCTGGGCGGCCCCCGCGGCTACCTGGGCATACCCCGCCTGACCAACCTCTTCTGGGTGGCGGCCTGGGTCCTGATCACCCTGACGGCGCTACGCAACCTGGTATACTCCAATTTCGGCCGGGGTATCATGGCCATCCGCGAGGACGAGATGGCTGCCAACCTCACCTCGGTGGACACCCGTCGCCTGAAACTTTACGCCTTCCTGATTTCGGCGTTTTTCACGGGGGTGGCCGGGGGCCTATACGCCCACCTGCTTCAGTTCATCAACCCCCGGAGCTTCTCCATTCTCAAGTCCACCGACATGCTGGTGATGGTCTACCTGGGCGGGGTGGGCAGCCTCACCGGCTCCCTCCTGGGCGCGGCCATCTTCACGGTGCTCATGGAACTGCTGCGCTTCCTGGGGATCTGGCGCTGGGTGGTGGGGCCGCTGCTCCTGGTGCTGTTAATGATCTTTAGGCCCCAGGGTCTCATGGGCTTCAAAGAGGCCCGCTGGCTGAGGCCGGCAGCATTATTGGGCGGAGAGGGCCGGAGCATGGTGAATGGTAAGCAGTGAGTAAGAGGTAGGGTGGGCACTGCCCGCCAAATCCTTTGAATAGAACCGCGGGGGCGGCGGTTCTACATTTTTTGACCTCGTTCCCGAGTTGTACCGGGGAATGAAGTTATCGCCCAATCTCAACCTGGGCGAGAGATAAAGCGGTGAGCGGCGTCTGTGCTACCGATGAAATGAAACCCATGACACCATTATTGGAAGTCATCGATTTGTCCCACCACTTCGGCGGCCTAAAGGCCATCGGCGATTTTTCCCTAACGGTGCAGGCTGGGGAGCTGGTGGGCCTCATCGGCCCCAACGGCGCCGGCAAGACCACTATCTTTAATCTGATCACCGGGGTTTTTCGGATCAACCAGGGGCGAATTCACTTCCAGGGGCAGGACATCAGCGCCTGGGCCTCCCCCCGCATCACCGCGGCCGGCATTGCCCGGACCTTCCAGAACATCCGCCTTTTCAAGGGGTTGAGCGTTCTGGACAACATCCGCCTGGGGGCCTTTGCCCAGCACCACTACGGCCTTATCGGGGCCCTGGGCCGCAGCCGCGCCTTTAGGGACGAAGAGCGGCGCCTGAGCCGGCGGGCCTGGGAGTTGCTAGAACGCTTTCAGCTGAGCCACTATGCCGAGACCCCGGCCCGGCACCTGCCCTATGGGGAGCAGCGCCGCTGCGAGATGGCCCGGGCCCTGATCAGCAGCCCCCGGCTGCTGCTTCTGGATGAGCCCGCCGCGGGCATGAACCAGGCCGAGGCCGGGGAGCTGATCCGCATCATCCGCGAGTTGAAAGACGAGTTCCGGTTGACCATCATCCTGATCGAGCACCAGATGCGGGTGGTCCTGAACCTCTGCCAGCGGGTGACGGTTCTGGATTTTGGCTGCACCATCGCCGCTGGCCCGCCCCGGGAGATCCAGCATCACCCCGCGGTCCTGGAGGCCTACCTGGGGCGGGACAGCTCCCTTACCGAAGAGGAGGCGATTGGATAGGTGTTAGGAGTAAGGGTGGGATCTGCCCACCATTTCCTTAAAGTGGCACAGGCTTCCAGGCTGTGATTTAAGGCAAAAGAACCAGGCGGATCCAATGATTCGCGACTGGGTTAGGCCGCATAGCCTTGGCCTTTGCCAAGGTCAAGGCAACCTTCAACAATGACCATGCCTCCCATCCTCACGGTTGAAGACCTGTGGGTCTCATATGACCGCATCAACGCGGTGCGGGGGGTCTCTTTTTCCGTGGAGGCCGGCGAGATCGTCACCCTGATCGGAGCCAACGGCGCCGGTAAATCCACCATCTTGCAGGCGATTTCCGGGCTCTTGACGGTGGCCCGGGGACGGGTTTTCCTCCTGGAAGAGGATCTGCTCCGCCTTCCGGCGCACCTTCGGGTTAAGCAAGGGGTGGCCCATGTCCCGGAAGGGCGGGGCATCTTCGGCAACCTGACGGTTCTGGAAAATCTGCGCCTGGCGGCTTACCTGCGCCGGGACGGCCAAATCCAGGAGGACCTGGAGGAGGTCTTCCGCCTCTTCCCCCTCTTGGGGGAGAGGCGCCACCAGTGGGGCAACACCCTGTCCGGCGGAGAACAGCAGATGCTGGCGGTAGGAAGGGCCTTGATGAGCAGGGCCAGGCTCTTGCTGTTGGATGAGCCCTCCATGGGCCTGGCCCCCAAGTTGGAGCGGGAGATCTTCCGGGTGCTCCGGCGGATCAACCGCCAGGGGACCGCCATGCTGCTGGTGGAGCAAAACGCCAACCTGGCCCTGGAGGTGGCCCACCGGGCCTATATCCTGGAGACCGGGGAGATCATTCTATCCGGCCCGGCCAGCGAACTGCGCCATCACCCCAAGGTCATGGAGGCCTACCTGGGGGGGTAGGGGCGACCCGCTGGGTCGCCCCTGGGTCGCCCCATGGTTAAGGGTTTATCCAGATTAAGACCCTTTATGACAACTAAATCGCGCCGAAAAATTACTCGCCTCCCAGGATTCGACTATGCGCAGGAAGGTGCATATTTCATTACCATTTGCACCCATAATCGCCTATGCCTGCTGGGCGAGGTCATCCACCAGGAAATGCGGCTGAATGCTTGGGGAAGGGCAATCGAATCAGAATGGCTCCAAACCGCAAAATTGCGCCCCTATGTTTCGTTGGATTACTATGTGATCATGCCCAATCATTTCCACGCCGTATTTTTCTTGCAGAACCATGAAAGGGCGACCCAGCGGGTCGCCCCTACAAAGGAAAAATTCCCAAGCGGTCCAGCACCCTGGTCAGTGGGAGCCATCGTTGCACAGTTTAAATCGCAGGTTACCAAACCGATCAAGTCATCCGGGAGAATCCCAAATAGCTGCCTTTGGCAACGCAATTATTATGAACATGTGGTCCGAGATGAAGATGATTTGAACCGTATTCGCCAATATATTGAAGACAACCCAGCTATCTGGCTCGAAGATGAATATTATTCCCCGTAAAGGCGACCCAGAGGGTCGCCCCGGCCTCTCAATCTTCTTCGATCTTCTCGATGTGGTGGACCCGGAGAAATAACCCGGGCTTTATGGGGGAGAGCTCACCGTAGATCAGAATGGGGTCCAGGCGCTTGATCTTATACTGCTTCTCCTGCTCCGGGCTCAGGGCCGCCAGGTCGTAGTAGCCCTCCATTTTTTCCGAGGCGTAGATGGCAAACCATCTTAGCCGATACCAACTCACCGGGTAGCGGGGCAGGGTCAGGTAATTCCTCACTA
>JBEKDQ010000248.1:0-3843 GCA_050014275.1 Desulfobaccales bacterium
TGGCCGCCATGGAAATCCCCGCTTCGGTGGGAGAGCAGGGTCCGGGGGAGATTACCAGCCGGTCCGGCTTGACCGCCCCAACTCCCTCCAGGTCTATCTGGTCATTGCGAAAGACCTGGACCTCCTCTCCCAACTGGCCGAAATACTGCACCAGATTATAGGTGAAGGAGTCATAATTATCTATCATTACTAACATATTAGCCTCAGTGAGCAGTGAGCAGTGAGCAGTGAGCAGAAAAATCCAACTTCTGTCTGCTGACCGCAAACTGATTAGACCTTTGGCTCATTTTCATTACTTATCACATTCTCAGTGAGCAGGGAGCAGGGAGCAATAAGCAGAAAAATCTAGCTTCTGTCTGCTCAACGCAATCTGATTTGACATTTGGATTATTTTCATTACTTTACCATACTCTCTTAAGCAATGAACAATAACGATTGAGTTGAAAACCATACTGCTCACTGCTCGCTGCTCACTGCTCGCTATATCAACCCCCCTTCGGCCCGCTCCAAGGCCCGCATCAGGGCCAGGCCTTTATTCACCGTCTCCTGGTATTCCCGGCCCGGGTCGGAATCGGCCACGATCCCTGCGCCCACTTGCAAATAGACCTGTCCGCCATGGATAGTAAAGCTGCGGATGGTGATACAGAAGTCCAGGTTGCCCCCGAAGCCCAGGTAACCCACCGCTCCGGCGTAGGGCCCCCGGCGGGTGGGTTCCAGTTCCTCGATAATCTCCATGGCCCGCACCTTGGGGGCGCCGGCGACGGTGCCCGCGGGGAAGGTGGACCTGAGGACGTCGAGGCCGTCGCAGCCCGGGGCCAACTCGCCCTCCACCTGGGAGACGATGTGCATCACGTGGGAGTAACGTTCGATGCTGAAGAGCTCCGGCACCCGGACGCTGCCGATCTTCGCCACCCGACCCACGTCGTTGCGCCCCAGATCCACCAGCATCAGGTGTTCGGCCCGCTCCTTGGGATCTGCCAGCAATTCTGCCTCCAGTTCCCGGTCCGCCGCCTCGTCGGCCCCCCGGGGGCGGGTGCCGGCGATGGGCCGATAGGTGATGCGCCCCTCCTCCAGGCGCACCAGGATCTCCGGGGAAGCCCCCACTAGCTGCAGGTCCCCCTGGTCCAGATAGAACATGTACGGTGAGGGATTGATGATGCGCAAGGCCCGGTACAGGTCCAGGGGATCGTGGCGCAGCGGCGTCTGAAAGCACTGGGACAGCACCACCTGGATCACGTCTCCGGCGGCGATGTATTCCTTGCCCCGCGCCACCATGGCCTCGAAGTTCTCCCGGGTAAGGTTGGCAGTGAGCGACCCTCCCGGAGATTTTTTTGGGGAGGGCAGGCCGCGGGGCACCGGCTGTCCCAGGCGTTCGATGAGGACCTCGATGGCCGCCACTGCCCGCTCGTATTGGGACTTCAGGGGAACCTCCGGGTCCAGGCGCACCAGGCTCATCACCTTGATGGTTTGGCGCAAGTTGTCGAAGATCAGGAGGTTGTCGGCTAACATCAGCCTGGCTTCGGGCATGGGACTGCGCGGGGTCAACTCCGGCAGCCGCTCGATATAGCGCACCATATCGTAGCCCAGATAACCCACCAGCCCTCCCCAAAAACGGGGCAGTCCGGGAGCGGCCACTGCCCGGAAGTTCGCCAGCAGGCGGCGCAAGTGCTCGAAGGGATCGACGCCGGTCTCAAGTAACAAGACCTCCTCCCGCCCCTGGCGGATGGTGGTGCGGCCGTCCTGCACCTGAAAGAGCAAGGAGGGGTTGAGCCCCAGAAAACTGAAGCGTCCCCACTTCTCGCCGCCCTCCACACTCTCCAGCAGATAAGAACAGCCTTCGCCCCGCAACTTCTTATAGGCAGATACCGGGGTCTCCAGGTCCCCCAATATTTCCCGGTACACCGGGATGAGGTTGCCCTGCCGGGCCAGGTCGCTGAAGATGGCAAAATCCGTTTGCGCCATGCCTGCTCCGTCTATTGATCTATTCCTCTAGTTAATGCAGATAACTGCCGATAACCATAGATAAACCAAAAATCTTTGCCCTTTGCCCAACGGCCGTCATCCAGCCGCGATAATCTGCGTTTATCGGCGGTAAAAAAAAGCCGCGCCCCTGGTAGGCCACGGCTTTGGAAAAGCGCCAAAAACCGGGGCCCCTCTCGCGAGGGGCCCCCAATTATCTCTCACCTGCTGGGGACGCACCTCACGAGTCCGCGCTCACCCGCCACCAGCACCAGTTTTTTGAACCGAAATTTTTCATTTTCTTTTCTCTGAAACGTGTATATTCAAATCACTGATTGTTGTCAACAGGTTTCCTGAAACGAAATGAAATTACCATCAAAAATCGGGAGAAAAAGATTGAAGTTTCTCATTACCATATTCCAGGATGAAGATGGCATGTATATCGCTGAATGTCCTGCCATCCCGGGCTGCGTCAGCCAGGGACAGACAGAAGTGGAGGCGGAAAGAAACATTAATGAGGCGATCAAAGAATGCCTGGCCGTGCGCGCTGCCATTTTCCGCCATTAGTAAGTAGGATAGCAAACCAACCTCCTTTGCAACCGTCGGCACCGACAAAAAACGGTTCACCTACTCGCTCCATGCGTTCCACCTATTGCTAATCTTCCTTTAGACAAGATAATAAATGGTAATGCAAAATCCCATTGCTTGCCAAAATATTAGGCGAGTAGAGGTCATAAGGCCCGCCGGTGAAGTTGGTGAGGCGGCCGCCGGCTTCGCTGATGAGCAGCAGGCCGGCGGCGGTGTCCCAGGGTTTGAGGTTCTCTTCATAGAAGGCTTCGAAACGGCCACAGGCCAGATAACTCATGTCCAGCGCGGCGGAGCCGACCCGCCGCAACCCCTGGACCACCCCCAGGATGCGCTGCATGCGGGCCAGGGTCTCCGGCAGCCTCTCCCGGATGTCATAGGGAAAGCCGGTGGCCACCAGGGCCCGGTCCAGGCGGTCAATGCCGGAGACCTGGATGGCCCGGCCATTTAATAGGGCGCCCTGGCCTCTCATGCCCTCAAAGAGCTCATCCCGCAAGGGGTCATAGACCACCCCGTATTCCAGGCGTCCCTCCACCTCCAAGGCGATGGACACGCAAAAGGCCGGAAGACCATGGGCGAAGTTGACCGTGCCGTCCAGGGGGTCGATGATCCAGCGGAATGGCCGCGGCCCTGAGGCCGGGGGCGGGATAGCCGGGGGCCTAAGTCCCTCACATCCCCCCTCGCCTGCCGTTTCCTCCGCCAGGAAGCCGTGATCCGGAAAACTCCGGCGGATCAGGGCAACAATCAGCTCCTGGGATTGCAGATCGCTTTCGGTCACCGGGTCGATGGCCCCTTTGAAGGTTATCCGGTGGGGTTTATAGAAGTTCAGCCGCAAGAGGGCGCCAGCGGCCAGGGCCGCCTGCCGTCCGGTCCGGACTATCTGCTCCAACATATCGTTATTCAGTTCCACAAGAGCGCCCCTTTCTTCGCGGCAAGGAGGCCGTCCCTGGCTGCCTGGGAGAAGGCGGGACCGAGGCCCCCCTATTGTAGTGTTTCAGGAAAACCTTGAAAAAAGAACCGCTTTATTCCCTTCCCCTGGAGGAAGCGACACCGGGTGGGGTGATTATTTGTTCTGTTATCTCCAAATGTTATCACCCCCGCCCCAACCCCCTCCCCTCAAGGGAGGGAAAGGTTTGGGGCCAATAGATATTTAAAGATATTCCCGAAACGCGATACTAGTGGTCTGTTCCGCAATTGATTATCCATTGAAACGGTTCATGGCCTGGCGGCCACACCAAAGCGATGAAAATGCTTACCAAAAAAAAGAACCCGTAGGGCGGGAAAGCGAAGCGCATCCCG
>JBEKDQ010000249.1:0-3842 GCA_050014275.1 Desulfobaccales bacterium
ACTGGGTGGACCCTCCCATGCGCCAGAAGGGAACTCCAACACATGCTCATAATGAAACTTGGCTTCTGCCCTTGCTGTTGGCGTCCAATCATAATGGATGACTCTTAACTTAACGCAGTAGTATTAGTTAATTCTTGGAAAGCGCCGAGGCTCGCCCAGGCGGCGCCTGGCAAAATCGGGCAGCATCGGGGCGACCCGACCTACGGAAAATCGGCGGCCACAGGCCGCCCTAGAAAATCTATTTGGTGCGCAGTGCGCACCCTATACTGCTCATAGGGCAGGCTGTGCCCGCCGCCTCAATGAGACAGCAAACCGGTGGCCGGCCCCGGCCCTCACACAAGTTTCCCTTCTAAAATACCAGCGCCGCGAAGGCCCGGGTCAGGAGGGCCAAAACGGTGGCCAGGGCCAGGGTGCTCACCACCGCTACGGCCGCGCCCTTCCAACCGATCTCCCGGCTCAAGGCGGCGATGGTGGCGGCACAGGGGATGTAAAAGAGCACGAAGATGGTGAAGGTGAGAAGCTGCGCCCGGCTCAGGGCCTCGGTGATGTGGGTGGTGCCCAGGGCCTCGGTAAGCATGATGATGGATAGTTCCTTGCGCATGATCCCGAAGAGCAGGGTGACTCCCACCGCCGCAGGCAGCCCCAAAAGGGCGGTGAAGGGGCGGCAGGCCTCATTCACGTAAGACTCGAAGCCAAAATATTTCAGCAGGCTGAGGACCAGGCTACCCAGGATGAGGATGGGCCAGGCCACCACGATAAATTCCTTCAAACTGTGCCAGGACTTGCGGGCCACGTTAATCCAGGTGGGCATTCGGTATTCGGGGATCTCCATGAGCAGCCCCGGGGAGACTTCCGGCAGGATGAAGGTGGACAGTCGCCCCAATGCGGCGATGACCACCAGGTTGAAGAGGTAGACCCCCAGGGCCCAATACGGTCCCAGGGCATAGGCCACCAGGGCGAAGATAATTACCGAGCGGGCCGAACACGGGATGAGGATGGCCAGCATGGCCACCACCAATCGGTCCCGGGGGCTCTCCAGAATGCGGGTGGACATCACCGCGGGCACACTGCAGCCATAGCCCAGGATGAAAGGGATAATGGACTTGCCATGGAGGCCCATGTGGTGCATGAGGTTGTCCATCAAGAAGGCCACCCGGGGTAGATAGCCGCTGTCCTCCAGGACCGCCAGACCCATGAGGAAGGGAATCAGATAGGGCAGAACGATGGCCACCCCCCCGAAGACGCCCATGAGCAGTCCCTCGGCGACGGTGTAGGCCAGGGTCTGGCTCCCCAGCCAGGTCTGCCCCAAACTTTGGGCGATATCCAGGTAGGAGGTGAGAAAGTTTTCGAGGTACTGGCCCACCCTGAAAACCCCCTGGAAAAAGAGGCCCAGAATCAAGATCAGCAATACGTAGCCCCAGAAGCGGTCGGTGGAGACCCGGTCCAGGCGCTTGCGCCAATCCGGCTTTTCCGAGGCCTTGACCCTCGCCACCTGTTCGAAGATATTGCTGCTCAAGGCGTGGCGTTCCGAGGCGATCACCGTCTCCGGGGGGCGGCCGTGGCTGTCAGCCAGGATCTTCTGGTGCTCCTTGACTGCCGTCAGGCATTGGGGATGACGCCGGCCCACCTCCTCCATCAGATAGGGGTCGTCCTCCAGGAGTTTGATCAGCAGAAAGCGAAGGGGCAGGTCCAGTTCACAGGTTCGCTCGCGGTCCAGGCGGTCACTGAGCGTGGCGATCTCCTGCTCTATGTCGGCGCTGAAGAGAATCTGGGCCGGGCGCACCCCGGTATGCCCGGCCTGAACTGCATCTTCTAAAAGTTCGGTCAGGCCCCGGCCTGCTGCAGCCACGGTGGGCGCCACCGGCACCCCCAGGAGTTCCGAGAGCTTTCCGACGTCGATGCTGATCCCCTTGCGGCGGGCTTCGTCCATCATGTTTAAGGCCACCACCAGGGGGCGCTCCAGACTCATCAGCTCCAGGGTGAGCTCCAGGCTGCGACCCAGGAGAGAGGCGTCGATGACGTTGATGATGACGTTGGCCTCTCCGGATAACAGGTAATTCCTGGATACTAGCTCGGCCTGGTCGGTGGAGGTTAGGGAATAGACCCCGGGCAGGTCCACGCAGGTGATTGCCTCGTCCTGGAACACCACCTGGCTGACGGTATATTTCACCGTGGTTCCGGGAAAGTTGGAGACCGCAGCCTTGTAACCGCTGAAGTAATTAAAAATGGTACTTTTACCGCAGTTGGGCTGGCCGATGAGAGCAATTTTCATATCATGAAAAAATGGGGCGCCGCCGCCCCCAGGTTTTTCTCTGAAAATCTTGACACCCTGATATACTTCTTTATATTAGTAGTTTTATGAATCGTGGCCAAGCCTTTTTTTCGGCTCTCTTGATGAAGACCCACAAGACCCTGCAGATATCCGTCAAATCCATTCCCGAAACTGGCAAGGAACTGGGCCTGCAACTGGGAAAGGAGTGGTTTGACCGATGGCGGGAGGAAGACCCCGGCCTGGAGTTCACCCAGGCGAACATCCGCGGCGCGGTGAACCTGGCTAAACACGGCAAGGACATCCTCATCCGGGGGATCCTGGAAGGGCGCCTGGCTCTCTCTTGCAGCCGCTGTCTGGAGCCTTTCGCCGCCCAGGTGGCCACGGAGTTCGAGGTTCTTCTGGTGCCCGCCCCCCAGAGCGAGGCTCCGGATAAGGAAGAACTGTCCGCTCAGGAATTGGACCTGGATGTTTACTCTGGGGAGACGGTGGACCTGGAGGCCCTGGTGCGGGAACAAATCATCCTGCTGGCGCCCTTGAAGCCGCTGTGCTCGGAGGGCTGCCGGGGCTTATGCCCGACCTGCGGGGTCAATCTCAACCAGGAAACCTGCTCCTGCAAGGTGGAAAACGCTTCTTCCCCGGCCCGGATGGGGAAGCTCAAATAAAGGCAAGAGTGCGCACTGCGCACCGCCAGTCATAAGGGGCGAAGTGGCACAGGCTTCCAGCCTGTGCTCGGGTCGCCCGAAAGACCAAAAGCGAAGGGTAATCAGGATTTCATAAAAAAAAGTTTCTGTAGGGTGCGCACTGCGCACCATTAGATTATAGGAAGCAGCAAAATTTCGGTGCGCAGTGCGCACCCTACATGAAAAGTTGTGAAGAATTGGTGGCACAGGCGTCTCGCCTGTGCGGACTGAGTGGCGGGCGAGACGCCCGCCCCAGCCAAAACCGACAAAAGCCGAAGCTGACCGCTTAAAGCTGAGAGCTATGACTAAGGAGACTCACCGTGCCTTTACCCAAACGTAAGAAATCCATCTCCAAAAAGAACACGCGCCGGGCTCACGATCATCTTTCGGTGCCGCAGTTATCCAACTGCCCCAAATGCGGGGAGGCCCGTCTGCCCCATCACCCCTGCCTCTCCTGCGGCTTTTATAAGGGGCGCCTGGTGGTGCCGCAAGCCGCGGAGTAAAGAGGACCATGGACTACCTGCTCACCGAGGAGCAACGGATGCTCCAGGATCTGGCCCGCCAGATCGCCAGGGAGCGCATCAAGCCCATCCGGGCCCAACTGGACGAAGAAGAGAGCTTCCCCTGGGACATCATCGCGGACCTGGCCCAGGCGGATCTCTGCGGCACCATCATCCCGGAGTCTTACGGCGGCCTGGGGTTGGGGTGTCTGGAGAACTGCCTGGTCCTGGAGGCCCTGGCGGAGGGCTGCGTGGGGGTAGCCACCACCTATGCCGCCAGCTTCCTGGGGGCCTATCCGTTGCTGCTTTTCGGCTCCGAGGCGCAAAAAGAGCGCTATCTACCCCCTATGGCCCGGGGTGAGGCCTTGTCCGCCTTCTGCCTCACCGAAC
>JBEKDQ010000250.1:0-3814 GCA_050014275.1 Desulfobaccales bacterium
CTGGAGGCCGGCTCCAATATGGAAGAGATGACCGAAGCCATCCACGTGGCCGCGGCCATCCGGGGCGGCGCCACTCTGATCCACGGCCTCCAGGTCCACAATGTCGTAGAGAAGATCACCATTTAAGGGCTGCACTCATGGTGCCTTTTGCCCGAAAGCTTGAACAGATCGGTTACCCGGTCCTCAGGGCCGAGCGGGTCAGCACCCTGCAGGTCAACCTGGGCTGGCGCTGCAACCAGGCTTGCCATCATTGCCATCTGGCCGCCGGCCCCGAGCGCCCCGAACAGATGGGACTGGCTACGGTCGAGGCGGTCATCGCCGCCGTGGAACGCTGGGCCCTTCCGGTGGTGGACCTGACCGGCGGCTCTCCGGAGATTAATCCTCATTTCGAATACCTGGTGGGCCGCCTGCACCAGGTGGGCGCCCACCTCCTGGTGCGCTGCAACCTTACCATTCTCCTGGAACCCGGCCGCGAGCACCTGCCGGAGTTTCTCCGGGACCACGGCGTGGAGTTGGTCTGCTCCCTGCCTTATTTCCTGGCGGACCCGGTGGACCGCATGCGGGGGCCGGGAGTGTTTCACAAAAGCCTGGAGGCCTTGCACCGCCTGAACCGGGTGGGCTACGGCGCCCCGGGCTCGGACCTGCAATTGCACCTGATGTACAACCCCGGCGGCGCCTATCTGCCGCCCCAGCAAGGTGTCCTGGAAGACCGCTTCCAGCGGGAGCTGAAGGGCCGCTACGGCATCGCTTTCAACCGCCTCTATACCCTGCTCAACATGCCCATCGGGCGCTTCAAGGAATACCTGAAAGGATCGAGAAACTACGAGCGTTACATGGGGAAACTAAAGGCCAGCTTCAACCCAGCCACGGTCACCGGCCTCATGTGCCGCAACCTCCTCAGCGTTTCCTGGGAAGGGCGCCTCTTCGATTGCGACTTCAATCAGGCCCTCGACCTGCCCCTAACCGCAGACCTGCCCCAGACCATCTGGGAATTCAACCTCCCCAGCCTGGAACATCGAACCATCCACCTGGACGACCACTGCTACGGCTGCACCGCCGCCGCCGGCTCCTCCTGCGGGGGGAATTTGGCGGAGAATTAGAAGGGATAGAGATTTCCGCTCCTGTACTTCGATATCGGTAACTTGCCTTAATTATCCCCTAATTATGGTCGGGACGAGAGGATTTGAACCTCGGACCCCCTGAACCGATTCAGGGCAAGGAGAAACCGGGAGAAGCAGACACATCCGCCATTTCACCGAAATTCCTATCAAAAGAGTGTATAAGCATTATAATGAAACCGGCCTAAAAATACCCTTATCGAGGGGTAAATGGTAAACATTTGGTAAACGAAAAAGGGGCCAGTGGGCAACTATTGGCCCCGCCTCACTTCAACCCCACGGCCCCGCCTTGCACCGCATAGTTTTTTCAGCCCCAAAACCAAACCCCCGGATCAAGGGTGGTCCCCCTGTCTTAATGTGACCCGCACGGAAACTTTTTCAAAATTTCATTCCCGGAAAAATCGGAAGTACCCTCCCCATAATTGGACCCAAGGCGGAAAATTTTAGAGGAAAAACCCGACCGATCCGGGACTTGTAACCGCGTCCGTGGGGTCATTTGAACCCGAATTTTTCGAGAAGATTACCAATCCAAATTCCATTTGCAAAGGCTTTCCGATATACGAACCATATGGAAAGATTAGGGGAAAGGGGTATAGTGGCAAGTGATCAGTTATTCCTGCCAACGCCCTTTTGGCGGGAACTCTGTGCTGGCTTGGCCCCAACTCTGTCTGAAATCTTAGTAAAATCAATGGAGGCAAGTCAGCCATTTACCAAAAAGCCCCTTGCCCCCATCTTAACTCCTCTATCACCTCCCGCTAATAAAAAGCCACCGGGTTGATCTTGTTGACTGCGGCCCAGAGGAAGAAAAGGTTGCTGGATAGTCCCTCAAAGATATATTTTGTTGGCGGCATTAGCAGGCGGCGACAGATAGATTGGAAGGAATAGAACTTCCGATAGCAGCTCCACACCCCCTCTTCGCACTCTTCCGGGGTCATGTGTTTGGGGGAAAAGTTGCAGACAATCCCCAAACATTTTTCCGCATCCCGATTGTGGAGCCGGCCTTCCTGACGGAACTGGTGCCACATTGGGGTCCCCCACCGGGGGGTGGCCACATTGAAGAAGGCCATGGGTGCTTTGACCCGTTCCAAGAAGGCCAGGGTCTCGGCAAAGATTTCTTTATGATCCCCATCCAGTCCAAACATGAAGTTCAAGGAAAAGAAAATGTCCCGTTGCCGCAGGCGGTCCAGAAGCCATTCATACTCCTTGACCAGGTTTTGCACCTTCCCGATGGAGGAGATGCTCTCCGGGCAGATGTTCTCGATGCCGATATTCACATGGCTGCACCCGGACTGCTTGGCCAGATCCAAAAGCTCCTCGTCCTGGGAAGTGTTGATGGTCCACATGCAGCTCCAACGGACCTTCAAGGGCATCAAAGCCCGGAACAAATCCTTGGCATACTGCCGGTGGCCGGTAAGGTTGTCGTCAATAAAGTAAATATTCTTGATGCCAGTGAGGCGGACATTGGCCTTGATTTCGTCGATCACTTCTCCTGGGGGGCGACGCCGGTAGGTATGGCCGTAGATTAGGGGAACTTCGCAGAAAGCGCAGTGATGGGGGCACCCCCGGGTCGCCTGGGTGGGGATGATCTTTAACCGGTAGCGCCGCAAGTCCATGAGCTCCAAGCGCGGCCGGGGCAGCCCGGTGAGGTTGTGGAAATCCCCGGCCTGATAGCGGCGCTGGAGGCGTTTACCCCGGGCATCCGCCAGCACCTCGGCCCACACCGACTCAGCCTCCCCCACCACCACCGCATCAGCGTGTTCCATAACTTCTTCGGGATGGATGGAAGCGTGACCCCCCCCCATCACCAGCGGGACACCCCGACTGCGGAACTCTCCGGCAATCTCGTAGGCCCGGTCAGCAGTGCCGCAGTTGCAGGTGATGCCCACCAGGTCATAGGTGCGATGGTAGGGGATAGGCATGAGGCGGTCATCTACCAAGTCTACCTGCACCCCTTTGGGGGTGAGGGCCGCCAAGTAAGGGATGGTAATCCCTAACAGCCAGCGCGTTCTGCTGCGCAGCGGCTTCCGGTGGGGGTACTTCGTAGTGGGCTGGACTAACAAGATACGCATGATTCAAAATACCGACCCTTCGGGCCAGAATAAGGGGGAATATCTTCTATCTTATGAAGATAACCCGGTTAAATCTAGATTATGCGGCAATCCTGGCCACAGCTGTCAAAAAATGGTTCCCTCCTTTAGTCCCGGAAAGTCCCTATTTCAAGCCATATATTGCGGTAAGCATACGTTCGGCTGAAAAAATCATTTTTCACCTGATCTTTGGGATACCACCGCTTTATTAGCAGATTCTTCGGGGCCCAGCAACCTATTAATCCCTGGCCGAACCGCCCGGTAATTATGAGATAGAGGAAAAGCGGAGGCCATATGGACATACAACCAATTGAAGGTTACTGCTATCAATTCGCATTTTAAATATCAGGTTAGATAATACGATAGATAGATCATATCGTTCTATCAATGCAGAAATCCATTTAATCTTCTTTAATATCATATCTCATCAACTCACTATTTATGGGTTAACACCTTAACATCCTTATTTTATATCTGATAACATCAATAATAACAATAAGTTAAACATCAACAGGGTGTCAACCACCCACGTTGACACCCGGTTTACACCGGTTTACACCAACTATCAGCAAATACTATCCTGGGTATCCCTTTTGGATTACCTCTATG
>JBEKDQ010000251.1:0-3756 GCA_050014275.1 Desulfobaccales bacterium
TTCTAAAGAAGAGGGGGAAACTGGGGCTCCGAGCAGACTCCATCCGCTTCGTCGCCATTAATCCTGCGAAGTTGAAACCTCTGGGAAAGTCCCCGCAACTGTCATTCTGAGGGAGCGAAGAGACCGAAGAATCTCGTAATTACGTGTAAATACGAGATCCTTCGCTTCACTCAGGATGACAAAAAACACCTTTCGCAGAGGTCTCAAGTCGGTATTCCGAATTTAATTTTTGTCCAGCTAAATATAAAAATCTGCACCAGGTCAGCCTCGGTCCAGGCGGGACGCCGGCGCCCTCCCCTATGGGGTGAAGCACCCCTGGGCTGGGGAAAAAGTCCCGTACCGGCGGCGGTCCCTAGTTGACGCCGTTGGGGGAAAACTTTGAGAAAATTTTAAATTATTTAATGATTCAAGCTATTTAAATTAACGGGGGGATTATTTCCCGGCTATCATGGCTTTGGCAGGAGCTTTGCACTAATTATCCAGATAATAATCTTTAACGAAGAAGGAGGTGGTGGGTCCGCGGTTAAACCGAAGCGCCATTCATTTTGCTTTTGATCGGCAGGCCTTTTCAAATTCATTATCTCAGACTAAGGAGGTTGTCCGAGATGGCTCAAGAAGCAATATTGGGAACTGCAGTTAAGATCGGCAATCCGGCGGTGGTGGGGCTGGCAGGATTCGGTATGACCACCCTGTGCTTGCAGTTCCATAACCTGGGCTGGTGTCCCATCACCCCGGTACTCTGGCTTGGTCTGGTCTTTGGTGGAACGGCTCAATTGATCGCGGGCATGCTCGAATTCCGCACCGGCAATAATTTTGGTTTCGCCGCCTTCAGCGGATACGGAGCCTTCTGGATTTCGCTGTGCTTCATGGTGATTTTCGGCACTAACGCCGATCTGGTCAAGGCCTATCCAACCCTGAAGATGGCGGGAACAACTGGCCTTCCCTGGTTCCTGTTGATGTGGACTTTCTTCACGGCCCTGCTCTTCATTCCATCCATGAAGCATCATACGGTGTTGGCCTTGATCTTTCTTACCTTGCTGCTGGGCTTCATCGGCCTGGATCTCAAGGAATTTTTCGAAATGAAATTTATCGGCACACTGGCTGCCTATGATCTGATCGTCTGCGCCCTGTTGGCCTGGTATCTGATGTGGCACGTCATCTGCGGGGAAGTGGGCATCAACCTGCCTCTGGGTGGCCCCTGGATTTAAACCATGTTAGCCCGCGGCCTCGTTAGCCCGGCCTCGGCTTTTTCGAAGTCATTATTTCAGGAGGGAGCAAATGGCAGATAAAGTTCCAGGAAAGGCGTGGGTTGTTGTCTTCGCCGGCACCGCGGTCAACCTCTGTTTGGGAATCCTGTACGCCTGGAGTGTCTGGTCCAAGGCGCTGATCAACGAGTCGAAAGCTGCGGCTGGCGCAATCCAGGAAGGACTCAACGCGGGCTGGCCCTATCTGACGAATTCCCAGGCTGCCGACCCGTTCATGATTTGCATAATCATCTTTACTTTATTGATGATTCCCGGCGGCAAAATCCAGGATAAATTAGGGCCCAAGGTGGGCGCCATCACCGGCGGCCTGTTTCTGGCCCTGGGTTGCATCATCGCCGGCCTCATGAAGAGTTATGGCGGCTTGATCTTCGGCTTCGGCATCTTAGGCGGCATCGGCATGGGCATCGGCTACGCGGCGCCCACCCCGGCGGCCCTGAAATGGTTCGGCCCCCACAAACGCGGCCTGGTTGCCGGCATAGTGGTGGGCGGCTACGGCGGCGCGGCACTCTACGTGTCTCCCTTGGGCGCTTATTTATTGGCTAGCGGCGGTTTAACTTACAGCTTTGTGGTGCTGGGCATTCTCTTTGCGGTGGTCACTATGGTTGCCGGCAGTCTCCTGGCCTGGCCTGAACCCGGCTATGTGCCGCCGGGGCTCGTGGTGAAGGCGGGCGCGGCCCCAGCCAAGGCCGCGGGCACCATGGTGGATTGGGCTCCCTCGGAGATCGTCAAGACCTGGCAGTTTTATGCCCTGGTCTTTATGTTCATTACCTCCACCCAGTCGGGGTTAATGATTATCTCCATTGCCTCACCGCTTCTGGCGGGCGCAGCTAAAGCCGTTCCCTTCCTGGTGGCCCAATCCTGGCTTCTGGTTTCTTATGGCGGTCTGGTGAATGCCTCGGGCCGGGTGTGTTCGGGCCTCTACTCCGATAAGATCGGCCGGGGCAATGCTTACGCTCTGAACTGCATCGTTTCGGCTATCTGCATGTTCTTGATGCCCTCCATCGTCGCGAGCAAGATCCTTTTCTTCCTGTTTGTGGCCGTGGGCATCGCCTACTGGCAGTATGGCGGCGGGCTGTCCCTGATGCCCTCCTTTACCGCGGACTTCTTCGGCGCCAAGAACCTGGGGATGAACTACGGCTTGGTGTTCCTCGGTTGGGGCGGCGGCTTCTTCATGGCCAAAATCGCCGGGATCGTCAAAGATAAGACCGGCGCCTATGATTTGGCATTCTACATGTCCGGGGTAGTGCTGATCATCGGCGTGATCGTGTCCCGGCTCACCAAGAGGCCGATCCTGGAGCACGAAAGAAAGAGGTGATTCCGTATCATCGCAGTGATGCGTTAGCGGTGACAAGTTAATCAGATAACCAGAGAAGGCAGGGTAGTCTCCCTGCCTTCTCTGTGTGTGGGAGTGAAAAGACCTGCCTATGCCGCTTGGATCCGCCTGGCCCGTACCCTTTATCATCGATCCGCTGCACCTGCATGCGGGCGCGGTAACCTCCTTCTGCATATCCGTTTTGTTGGCGGCCATGATTAATGCCGAGGCGCAAGCATTCGTGGCTGCCCTTTTGGGGGATAGCCGCGTGGCGCCCAAGGACCGCCTCCATTTCAACGCCTTTTTACACCTGAGCCTCTTGGGGACGATTTGCTATGTGATAGGGGGGTTCGGCTGGCCCCGGATTATGGATATTGACTCCAGCAAATTCAAGCATCCCAGGACCTACACAGTGATTACCCGTTTTGCCGGGCCCCTGGCCAACCTGCTCCTGGCCGGCATCGCCGGCAGCCTGGCAAATATTGTCAAACCGTTTTGGGACCCCCGGGTCCTCCTGATGGTGGTCGGGGTCAATGTCACCACGGCCGTCTACAACCTGATCATCCTGCCGCCGCTGGCCGCCGGGGTCCTGGTGCAGGAAATGATTCCGCCTGGATATGCCACCCTTCGGCGCACCTTTTGGCAGGCCGGACCCTTCCTCATCCTGGCCCTGGCGCTGCTGGAGCGCCTCAGCCCCCACGGCATCGTCGGCCCCTACCTCAACCCCCTGATCGTGGCCATTTTCAATTTTATCCGGACCTAATAGGGGGCTGCGATCATTAGGCCGGGCACAGGTGGGGCTCGGCTTACCCCCGCTATTTTTCGGAATAGTCCTTCAGAACCATGTTCCGCAGTTGAACCAAAATCGTGGTCTGCTGCCAGATTAAGATGCAGAATATCTAAAAAAGTTTCAAAAAGTTAACAGTGGCTGTATATTTAGGCAAATGGAGTCTGGAAGAACCTCCTTCCAGATCATTTTCTGCCCCGGGTCGATGGCTTTAAAAAAAGCTCAGGGAGCTGCTAAAGGTCGCCGGTGAATAACGACGACGTACAAGGATTCGAGTCCCTGATCCCCGGGGTGGTCTGCCGGCCGCTGCAGATTCACCAGGATCAGCGGGGCTGGCTGGCGGAAATCTTTCGCCAGGATGAGCTCTCTCCGGAGCATCTCCCGATGATGGC
>JBEKDQ010000252.1:0-3756 GCA_050014275.1 Desulfobaccales bacterium
AACGCTGGCCGCCGGAGCGGTTCGCCGCCTTGGGAAGGGAATTGGCCCGGGAATTCGGGGCCCGCCTGGTGCTGCTGGGCGGGCCGGGAGAGGCCCCGGTGGCCAACCTGGTAAAGGCGCATCTGGGCCTGCCGGTTCTGGACCTGGCGGGTAAAACCGACTTGCGCCAGGCTCTGGCGGTCTTGAGCCATTTAAACTTGCTGGTCACCAACGACTCGGGCCTGATGCACGCCGCCGCCGCTCTGGGGGTGCCCCTGGTGGCCCTGTTCGGCTCCACCGACCCGGCGGCCACCGGGCCTTTTACTCCCCGAGCCACGGTGCTGCGCCGGCCCCTGCCCTGCAGCCCTTGCTGGCGGCGCACCTGCGGCCTGGGATACGCCTGCCTGGCGGCCATCGGCGTGGAAGAGGTTTTGTCCGCGGCCCGGCCCTGGCTCACGGAGGACTGATGCACAGTCCCGCGGTATTTCTGGACCGGGACGGCACCATCAACGAAGAGATGGGCTATATCAACCATCTGAGCCGTTTCCGGGTCTTCCCCCAGGCGGCCCCTGCCATCCGCCGCTTCAATGAGGCGGGCCTGAAGGTGGTGGTCATCAGCAACCAGTCCGGGCCAGCCCGGGGTTATTTCCCCCTGGCATTCATGGAAGAGGTGCAGCGCCACCTCAGCCAACTCCTGGCCGACAGGGGGGCCCGACTGGACGGCCTCTACGTCTGCACCCATCATCCGGATGCCGGCTGCTCCTGTCGCAAACCCAATCCGGAACTGATCCTCCGGGCCGCCCGCGACCTGGACCTGGACCTTAAGCGTTCCTACCTGGTGGGGGATCGTTATACCGACGTCCAGACCGCGGCCAACGCCGGAGTGAAGGGGGTCCTGGTCCTCACCGGCTACGGCCGGGGGGAATTTGAATTTATCCGTAGCCAGTCCGTAGTGCAGCCGGTCTATGTGGCCCGGGACCTGGAGGGCGCCGCCGCCTGGATTTTGGAAGATTTAAAGAAGAGTTGAACCCGCGCGAGGGGGGTCGATGCGTCTCGCGCACCAATAATGGCGCGTAAGAAGCGCCCTACTTTTAGGATTGCCTCCGGGAACTATCTTATAAAACCTGCACCGGCAGAGGCCCACATCTTTGCCGCGAATTTTTTGGGATCGTCACTTGTCGGAAGAGCATCCGCGTATCCTCATGGTAAAGCTCAGCTCCTTGGGGGACGTGCTCCATGCCCTGCCCACCCTGGAGGCGTTGCGCGCTGCCCATCCCCTGGCCCAGATCACCTGGCTGGTGGAGGCCGCCTATGCGCCGCTGCTGGATAAGCATCCGGCCCTGGACCAGGTCTGGATGGCGCCGCGGCTGCGGCCGGGGGAAATCTTCACCGGGGCCAATCCGGCCCTGCTGGGGAGGCTGCTGGGCCGTCTGCGGACCAGCCATTTCGATGTGGTCATCGACTTGCAAGGCCTCTTGAAAAGCGCCGTATGGGTGGCCCTGGCCCGGAGTCCTCGCAAGCTGGGCTATGACCGCACCCGGGAGTTGAGCTATCTGGCCCTGAACGAGCGCCTGGCCCCCTTCGATCCCGAGGCCCATGCCATTTTCCGCTACCTGCACCTCGCCCGCCACCTGGGGGCTCCGGCAAATCCGCCCCGCCTCCGGCTGGGCCTGGGCGCCGGGACGGCGATCTCTCATCTGTTGCCGGAAGTTTATGTTAAGGGCCGGCGCCCCTTGGTGGTGTTGCACCCCGGGGCCCGCTGGCCCAGCAAACAGTGGCCCGCCGCGGCTTGGGCCCGCCTGGGGGACCGGCTCAGTTCTAACCGGACTCTGGGCCTGGATGTGGCCATCACCGGCAGCGCCGCGGATCGGGGGCTGGCCGAAGAAATTTTGCAGAAGGTTGAAAAGCCGGCCATAAATCTGGCCGGGCGCACTTCCCTGGCGGAACTGGCCGCCTTGCTGCGCCGCGCCTCTCTGGTGGTGACCCCCGACACCGGCGCCATGCACCTGGCCGCCGCCCTGGGAACCAGGGTTACGGCCCTCTTCGGGCCCACCGCGCCCTGGCGCACCGGGCCTTGCGGCGAGGGCCACGCAGTGGTGCGCCTGGGCCTGGATTGCAGCCCCTGCTTTCAGCGCCGCTGCCCGGCGCCCCACTGTCTGACGGATCTGGCCCCGGAGACGGTGCTGGCGGCCTGCGAGAAAATCTTGTCCGCAAGGGTAAAGAATTGATATTATGGGGCATTGGTGGCCAGGCGGTTAAACTGCGAATCGTTGGCCCCGTTCACGGAGAGAAAAGATGCTCGACGACCTCACTGGCAAAGTAGCTCTGGTCACCGGGGCCTCCCGGGGCATCGGCCAAGCCGTGGCCATCGCCCTGGCGGAGGCCGGCGCCGATATCGCCGTGAATTACCGCCACCGGGAGGCTCAGGCCCTGGAAACCGTCAGGAGCATCGACCGCCTGGGGCATCGTGCCATTCCGGTCGGCGCCGACGTCTCCCGGGCCACGGAAGTGGCCGACATGGTGGCGGTGATCGAAGCGGACCTGGGCCAGGTGGATATCCTGGTGAACAATGCCGGCATCGTCAGCGCCAAACCACTTGCGGAGATCAGCGAGGCTGATTGGGACAAGATGCTGGCGGTCAACCTCAAGTCCGCCTTCTTGGTGATCCAAAGGGTACTGCCGGGCATGCGGGCCCGGCGTTGGGGGCGGATCATCAGTCTCTCTTCAGTGGCGGCCCAGACCGGTGGGGTCACCGGGCCGCACTACGCCGCCTCCAAGGCGGGGTTGCTGGGCCTGACGCACTCTTACGCCCGCCACCTGGTCAAAGAAGGGATCACGGTGAACGCCATCGCCCCGGCCTTGATTGAGACCGAGATGGTCACCGGTAACTTGAACGTCACCCCAATGATGATCCCGGTGGGCCGCTTCGGGACGCCGGATGAAGTGGCCGCCGTAGTAGTGCTATTGGCCCGCGACGGCTATATCACCGGCCAGACCATCAACGTCAACGGCGGCTGGTACATGAGTTGATAAGGCCGTGAACTTGCAGCCGCCAGCTTTCAGCTCTAGTGAAAAAAGCGAAAATGATTTATGTGGGGTGGGCTCCGCCCCCACCAAAAAATGGAGGTCTCATGCCCATCAACAAGGAATTGCTGGAGATCCTGGCCTGCCCCAAGTGTAAGGGCGACCTTAGGCTGACGGAGAAGGAAGACGGCCTCATCTGCGAGAAATGCCTCCTCCTTTATGAAATCAAGGACGACATCCCCATCATGCTCATCGAAGAGGCCAAGCCGTTAAAATGACAGTTTTCGATTTTCAGTTTTCGGTTTTCGGTAACTGATAAGAACCATGCCGAAAACGGAAAACGGAAAGCGGAAAACGGAAAACTATCTGTGCCGTCCCTTTCCGTCACCATCATCGCCTTGAACCAGGAGGCCAACATCGGCGACTGCCTGCAATCGGTGAGCTTTGCCGATGAGATCGTGGTGGTGGTGGATAGCAGCAGCGCCGACCGCACCGTGGAGTTGGCCCGGGAGTATACGGACCGGGTGATTACCGCCCCCTGGCAGGGTTTTGCCGGCACCAAAAATTTCGCCCTGGATCAGGCCCGGATGGACTGGGTCTTTTCTCTGGACACGGACGAACGGGTGCCGCCGGCCCTGCGGCAGGAAATCCTGGCGGTGGTCCGGGCCGACGGACCCCGGGACGGCTACCGGGTGCCCCGGAAGAATTACCTGGGCGGTCGTTGGATCAGGCGCCTGGGCTGGTATCCCGACT
>JBEKDQ010000253.1:0-3744 GCA_050014275.1 Desulfobaccales bacterium
CCTGGGCGGCGCCCCGGGCCAGTTCCAGGGCCAGGGGGTGCTCCGGGGCCAGGCTCATGAAGGTGGCGCCGAACAGGGTGTCCGCCCGGGTGGTGAAGACCTTGATGGGCGAACCTAAGCCCTCCAGGGGGAATTGAATCTCCGCCCCCTGGGACTTGCCGATCCAGTTGCGCTGCATGGTGGCCACCCGCTCGGGCCAGTGATTGAGCAGATCCAGGTCGGCCAGCAGCTCCTCGGCGTAGGCGGTGATCTTAAAGAACCATTGATCCAATTCCTTCAAGTGCACCGGGGAGTCGCAACGCCAGCAGCGGCCATTTTCCACCTGCTCATTGGCCAACACCGTGGCGCACTTGGGGCACCAGTTGACCGGGGCCTGCCGTTTGTAAGCCAGCCCCCTTTGGTACATCTCGATGAAAACCAATTGCTCCCAGCGATAATATTCCGGGTCGCAGGTGGTCAGCTCCCGGGACCAATCATAGCTATAGCCCAGGGCCTGGAGCTGGCCGCGCATATAGGCGATATTCTCAAAGGTCCACCTGGCCGGGTGCAGCCCCCGGGCCAGGGCGGCGTTTTCCGCCGGCAGGCCGAAGGCGTCCCAGCCCATGGGGTGCAGCACGTTGAACCCCCACATCCGTTTGTAGCGAGCCACCACGTCGCCGATGGTGTAATTGCGCACGTGCCCCATGTGGATGCGCCCGGATGGGTAAGGAAACATCTCCAGGACGTAATACTTGGAGCGGCCGGGGTCTTCGCTGGCCTCATAAAGCCGCTGCGCCTGCCAAATCTCCTGCCATTTGGCCTCCAGGCGGCGGGGTTGATAACGGGGCGACATGGGCACTCCTGCTCACGCTAATTTATCATGATAAATTACCATAGACCGACCGGGGCGACAAATGATAAAGGGCGACACCGGCCCGGGAACCATTTCACCCTTGTATTTTCCCGGATTTTTGATTACCTTCTCACCATGGCGGCTCAGCCTGGCCTCAGCGTCATCATCCCCACTTACAACCGGGCGCCCCTGGTAAAAGAGGCGGTGGCCTCGGTGCTGGCCCAGACCTGGCGGGATTTTGAAGTCCTGGTGGTGGATGACGCCTCCAGGGACGGCACCGCGGAGGCCCTGGGGGCTTTTGGGTCCTGGATAAGATTGCTGCGCTCCCCTTCCCGCCTCGGGGTGGCGGCAGCCAGGAATCTGGGCATCTCCGCGGCCCGGGGGCAGTGGCTGGCCTTCCTCGACTCCGACGACTTGTGGCGGCCGGAAAAACTGGCCCGGCAGATGGCTTATCTGGCAGGGCTTCCGGAACTCGTACTCTGCCAAACCGAAGAGACCTGGGAGCGGCGGGGGCTTAAGGTAAATCGACCTCGGAGCCATGGGAAAATCGGGGGCTGGATATTTTTCCAATCCCTGGAGCGCTGCCTGGTGAGCCCCTCGGCGGTGATCCTGCACCGGACTGTTTTTCAGAAACACGGCGGCTTCGATGAGGGCCTGCCCGCCGCAGAAGACTATGACCTCTGGTTACGCCTCAGTTGGCGCTACCAGATCGGCCTGCTGCCGGAGGCCCTGGTCATCAAGCGGGGCGGCCGCGACGACCAGCTCTCCGCCCAATGGGGCCTGGACCGTTTTCGCATCCGGGCGCTCCTCAAACTCCTGGATGACCCGGGGCTGCCGGCCCCGGAGGCCCTGGCGGCCCGGCGGACGCTGGCCCGTAAATGCGCCATCTATGCCCAGGGCTGCGAAAAGCGGGACAGGCTGGAGGAAGCCGGGGTTTACCGGGGTTTGGGGAGACAGGCGGACGGCTTGGGGCCGATAAAGATGCCGCAGGGCTGGCGAATGAAAATTAAAAAATGTAGCCGCAAACCTTTAGCCAGAGATGACGGCGGCAGCCCCGAAGCGCCAACCCCCCCTCTCCCCTGGAGAGGGTTGGGGTGAGGGGTGGCTTCGAGGACTGATCACTTCCCCCTCACCCTGCCCTCTCCCCCATTGGGGGAGAGGGAAAAAGCAAGAGAACTCCATGAGTTAATAAAAAATGAGGCTTTGGCAGCCTATATTACCCGGCAGATTAGCAAAAACCTTGCCGGACACTACTGGGGTTTACCGGGGTTTGGGGAGACGGGCGGAGGGCTTGGAGCCGATTAAGAAGCCGCAGGGCCTGGCGATCTGAAGGCGAGACGCTAATCTTTGATAAAATGTCTCAGCAAAGAAATGAATTTCGAGACCTTCTTTGCCAATGGCAGGCATGAAGGCTCGGATACCAAAGGAGGTTCCATGGATACCTACGAAGCCATTCACCATCGTCGCAGCCATCGCTTGTACAAACCGGACCCGCCGCCCCGGCAAGTTCTGGAACGGATAGTCGAGGCCGCCCTGTGGGCCCCCTCCGGCCTCAATCTCCAGGGCTGGGACCTGGCCTTGATGGCTGGCCGGGTCCGGGACGAATTCGTGGCCCTGGTGAGCCAGGCCATCAAGTATCTGCTGCCCGAATTGAAGAAGGCCAACATTCCTGGAATAGACCCGGAACTGGTGATGAAGTTCTTCAAGGACCTGGGGGGCGCCCCGGTGGTTATCGCGGTGACCACCTTCAAGGACCCCCACCCCGGCATGAATATGGCCAACCTCCAGAGCGGCGCGGCGCTCATGCAAACCCTGCTGCTGGCGGCAGAAGCCGAAGGCCTGGGCACCTGCTGGATGACCGGGGCTAATTATCTGGAAGACGAAATCCTGAAATTCCTGGGGAAAACCGAGCGGCAACTGCTGGCCATCACCCCCATCGGCTACCCGGCCAAAGAACCGCCAGTACCGCCCCGCAAGGAACGGGAAGTGCGCTGGCTGGGGTTTTAGCGGTCAGCTTACCGCCAAACGCCGGTGGCGGCGGGGTTACCCCGTCCTTACGGATTTGCCAGGATGCAGGGAACCGGTTCACCCTGGTGTCGCGTTTCGGGAATATCTTTAATATCTTTGGCCCCTAACCTCCCCCTCCCTTGAGGGGAGGGGGTTGGGGGAGGATGATAACATTTGGAGACAACAGAACAAATAATCACCCCCACCCGGTGTCGCCCCCTCAAGGGGGAGGGAATAAAGCGGTTCTTTTTTTCAAGGTTTTTCTGAAACACTACTAGCAAAAAAAGCCAAAAAAAGCGAAAAAGCCAGAATCTGGAAATTGTCTGGTTAACGAGAGGCCCATGGCAGAAGAGAGACAAAAACCCCTGGTGGAGCAAGTACGGGCTGCGGGCTGAGCCTCCAAGATACCTCCAGGGGTCCTGGAGGACATCTTAAAGAGCCTGCCCTTTAAGAGCCATGCCGATCTCCTGGTGGGATTGGAGGCGGCGGACGACGCCGGGGTCTATCGTCTGACCCCGGAGTTGGCCCTGATCCAGACGGTGGATTTCTTTACCCCCATCGTCAACGATCCCTATGAGTTTGGGGCCATTGCCGCGGCCAATGCCCTCTCCGACATCTACGCCATGGGGGGCCGGCCTCTGTTAGCCATGAATATCGCTTGCTTTCCCCTGAAGAGCGAGTCGCCGGATACCCTCAAGGCGGTGCTCCGGGGCGGCCTGGACAAGGTGCACGAAGCCGGGGCCCTGCTGGTGGGGGGCCATAGCGTCGAAGATGCGGAGATGAAATACGGCCTGGCGGTCACCGGATTGGTGCATCCGGAGCGAATCTACACCAAGGCCGGGGCCCGCCCCCGGGACTTGCTGCTGCTCACCAAGCCCCTGGGCACCGGCATCATCGCCACCGCC
>JBEKDQ010000254.1:0-3714 GCA_050014275.1 Desulfobaccales bacterium
AGCCGATAATGCCGAAAGGCACATCCCGGTCCGGGTTACGGGCTTCCTCGGCAGCGATGGCCACCACATCGAAGCCCAGGTAGGCGAAAAAGACCAGGGAGGAGGCCTGAATAATGCTGCCAGCGCCATGGGGCATCAGGGGCAGCCAGTGGTGCGGCCGAACAAAGGCCGCGCCCAAGGCCATAATGAAGGCAAGCACCGCCAGTTTCGCCAATACGAGGCAGCGGGCGATAAGGGCATTGAGGCGGGTGCGGAAGATGAGCAGGACGGCGAATCCGGCCACTACCAGGGCCGCGGGCAGGTTGAGCACCCGGCCCGGCTGGCTGAAGGGCGGGCCGCTGGCCCATTGAGGCAGGCGCCAACCGAAGCCCCGCATCAGGTCCTGTAGGTAGCTGGACCAGCCGGCGGCCACCGTGGCCGCGCCCATGCCGTATTCCAAGATCAAATCCCAGCCGATGATCCAGGCGGCCAGCTCCCCGAAGATGCTGTAGGCGTAAGTGTAGGCGCTGCCGGCCTGGGGCATCATGGCCGCCAACTCGGCATAGCACAGGGCCGCCAGGGCGCTGGCGGTCCCCGCCAGCAGCAAGGAGAGAAGCAGGCCCGGGCCGGCGATCCGGATCCCCACGCCGGAGATGACGAAGATGCCGGCGCCGATGATCTGGGCCACCCCGATGACCATCAGGTCCAGACGATTCAGGCTGCGGCTTAGAGTTAAGCTGCCGCCAGGGGTAACCGGCTTCTTCCGTAACAGGCGCCGACTTAAGGTGCGCCAGGCCGACACCGGAGGCTCATTCCCCCTCAGAAATCCACGGCCTCGGCGGTGATTTGCAGCTTGGCGCTGGTCGCCTGGGCCGGCAGGCTCACCATCCCGGGGACGGTTAGCGGCTTTTCCACGGGGGTGGAGGTGAGGCGGACCACAGTTTTTTCATCTGGGAGGCTGCCCAGGAGGACTTCCACCATCCCTTCCGGGGCCACCATGAGCAAGGACTTGTGGTGCATATGGCGCTGCTGATGGCTACCTGCCCCGGGGCCCAAATCCGGGGAGGATGCGGCCGCCTTGGCCCCGCAGTCGAAAAATGGTTTTGGGGATACTCATTAGACAGAGCAAAATTCCCAAGAAGATCCTCATCTCGAAGCCATATCTCCCCATGGAGGAAATGATAACACAAGTCCCTTGAAAGTAAATGGCCCTCGCTCCCGGGAATCCACCAAAATCACAATGAGCCACTCCGTGCTTTATTACTTAGTCAGGTTGTTATCGCCACACTACGGGGCTCTCATTCGGTCAGAGGGAGAGAAAGGCGCTGGAATGGTCAAATTTCAGCGTCCAGGGCCAGATAAAAGCCCTATTTTGGGCGAAAACCACCAGACCCTTATCCCTACCCTTGCCTCCCCCTGAATAGTCAAAAAAGGCTGCTTAAACCCCTTCCTTATGCCGAATTTGGGGCAGCCAGGGTCCGGGCCCTGCCCCTGGGCTCTCCCCGAGGGTCCCCTCCCCGGCCTGGCGCACCCGTAGCAGCAGGAGGTGCGTCACCGGCGCCGCCGCCGCCAGCCTGCAGGATTTTCGGTAGAACCGTGGGCCTGATCCGCGGCATCCACCATCTCCACTTACCAACTCCCCGCCTACCCCTGTCCAGGCCGCAGCCATAGCTCCGGGCCGGGCCCGGGTTTCCACCATGCAGCAACCGCTCGCCGCGGCTCCCCCACCGGCGCCGCCTGCCATATAGATTTTCGGCCCCGAAACGCAAACCCCGCTCCTTGGACTCCTGCCCCCCCTGGTCAATATGATCCGGCCGGAAATTTTTCCCAAAATATTTTTTCCGGACTTTAATCAGGGAAGAATAGCAACACCCCCATGGTATGAGGCCGCCCACAAATTTTAAGACGATAAATTCCGGTCGGCTGAGCATCTGTGCCCGATGCAAGCCAGCTAATCTGGTATAATAAATTCCATCCTTTTTCAACATTAGATGTTAGAGTCCTGTTAGCTTATGACAACCGATAAACCAGAGGAAAAGAAAATGCCCTTTGCTCAAGATGTCGTTGACCGACTACTGGTCGCAAAAGGGCTGCTTGCTAAGATTCGATTTCTACCGGTGGCGCGTCCAGATCGTATTTCTCTGGCTCAATCAATTCTCACGGCCCATGACGCCGCGGAACTTGCACTCGCGGCGATAGCTCGGCATTTGAATTGCTTGCCAGCATCTCAGAAAACTTATCTGATGGATTTATTATCGGCCATTCAGAAAGACCAGGGAGGGGATATAGCTCACCGAGATTACTTCTCACAGCTCAATAGTGTTAGAATTGCATTGAAGCACCAGGGTATTTTCCCAGATCCTCAACAATGGTATCGTGTTGGAGAACGAACATACGGTTATGTATCGGGGTGGTGCCAGCGATACCTTGGACTCTCCTTTGACGAGCTGGACGAATCGGCCCTTATTGTTAATCAAGAGGTCAAAGAGTTTTATGCCAAGGCCATGGAGGCTTTCCGGCGGGAGCAGTACAAGGAAAGCCTGGAAAACTTAGCCTACGCCACCGACGCCCTCTTTGGAAGCAACCAAGCCCTTCGAAATCTTATTGTTGGGAAGGCACGAGCAGAAGATGCCATAAAACTCGCGACATTCGGCGTTCATGCGAATGATTATTTGGCCCTTCAAGAATTTCTTCCCTCGCTCGTTTATGAACGAGGCCGCGAACACAAGGTCGTCAAATGGGACCAGAAAAAATATGGCCACCCGGGTAACTGGAGAAAAATTGCAGCTGAGTTCTCACTGAGGACCTTTGTCGATGTCGCATTAAGGATCCAAGATGCCGATTGGATTCCCGGCGCAATCGAGTTTGATTTCCTTTACGAGCATCAGATTACGGCTTTGGTTGATGGTGTTGAGATAATCAAGGAAAAAGGCCTTACCCTTCAAGGTCCGCAAGAACGCACTGTTGTTAAGACCCTTCAAAAAGGGGAATCCTTGCGGGGCCAGGTATCACGAACAGAAAGGCCACCCGCCCTCGGACTTCTTGGGATCCTCGGAAAAGAGGAAACCACAACCCTCTTGATATTCGGTCGTGACCCCTCGCTTTGGGGTGAGGTGCAAGCTGATAAGGTTCGTGTTACTTGTGTACCACAGGATGATGATCTCGTTCGAGATTTCTTTCCTGACCTTCCTGAGGTAGAATACGAACCTTGAAGATGAATGGTCTGCCGCCGGGAGAGTCTTGCGAAAGTTAATATTCCCTGGCGCTCTTGACATCTCCCCCTCGATTGTGAAATAAGGGAGGTATCTGGAAAGCGCTACCCCTATCGCCAGGGGGGAGCCATGAATCTAAATATCGAAATAGCCGGGATGCGCTGAGGGTGCAGCTCGGTTTTTTTTCGACAAGCTCAACCGGTTCAAGGCTGGGGCTGAGAGATTTATCGAGTTTTAGGGAGAAAAGCAGAAGCCGTTGAGGAGCAAGCCGCCATGAAGAAATGCCCCTTCTGCGCTGAAGAAATCCAGGATGAAGCAATTAAATGCAAGCATTGCGGGGAGTGGCTTGAGAAAGAAGCCCAAGCCCCCCCTCAGCTAGTTCACCCAAAGGAAATAGCCCCTGAAACCCAGCCTGAAGATACTGCTTCCGCAAAGTCCTCTATCCGAAGGGCAGTTTTAACTTTCCAAATATCAGACATTAGAAAAGCTGATATGGCAATTAAAATTGCATGGATAGCTGGAA
>JBEKDQ010000255.1:0-3713 GCA_050014275.1 Desulfobaccales bacterium
ACTATCTGGGCCGCCGCCAGGTTTTGGCCGCGGTGGTCTTCCTCCAGGACGGCCGCCGCCGGCTGGGCCCGGAAGAGCTGTTTCTCTGGGAGTATCTGCGGGATCGGGAAAGGCTGGTGATTCCAGTGCTCACCAAGGCGGACAAGTTGAAGCAGGGGGAGCGCCGCCGGCAGTTGCAACATCTGGCCGAAAACCTGGCCCCCCTGGGGGTGGCCCCCGGAGAATTCATCTGGTTCTCGGCCCTGAGCCGCGAGGGCCGTGAAGATCTCTGGGAGCGGCTCCTTAGGCCCCTGGGCGGCTGACGAAGGTCCGCAAGGCCCAAAGGGCGGTCTAAACCAGTAGTGGCCGGCAACAAAATTGCAAGGGGAAGATTACACTATCTCGCAGTTAAACTCTATGCCATGGTAATTTCAGCGATATCAACATATTATATTTTAGTTCCCAGTTGCCAGTTATCAGTTGCCAGTAAAGGCAAAGACGCTAAAAGGTAACTGGGAACTGAGAACCGGGAACTGAGAACCGGGAACTAACGAGAGACATTTGCAACTAAATCCCCTCTCCCCTGCGAGGGGACGACACCGGGTGAGGGGTGGCTTCATTGGCCGTTACCTACCCTCCTCACCCTGCCCTCTCCCCCCAAGGGGGGAGAGGGAAATAGTTTGTAAATTCCATGAATTGCTCAGATAGGGGGCATAGCTAAGTTCAAACTAATCCCTACTTCCTGCCTCATAGCAAAAACCTTGCCGGACACTACTGGGTCTAAACCACAATGTCCCTTTGCCAACGTTAACATGCCATGACTTCGATAAAGCGTATCTTAACCTAAGATACGAAGGTGCGTCTCTCACGCACCACACTCCCGCATGGGGCGGGCGTCCCGCCCGCCGGCTGTAAGTTGTCGGGTGGGCACGAGCCCGCCATATTAACTTCAGGAGAAGGGAAGGGCAGTGCGGCCCGCGGCCGCCAGCGATGGGCGGGCCAGCCCACCCTACCCACCCTAGAGGATAATATCCTTCAGCCGCCGTTTGGGCACGTGGTGGCCCCCCGCCGCGTCCCGCCAGTACTTGATGCTGCCGCCGGGGGCCACCTCTTCCAGGAGCACGGTCTCTTTGGGCTGGCCCAGGGCGATCACCAGGAGAATTTCCAGATTTTCCGGAATCTTGAGCACCTGGCGCAGGCGGTCCCGCTGAATCGAGCCCAGCATGCAGCCCCCCAGCTCCTGGGCCCGGGCCCCCAGGAGGATAGACTGGGCCGCGATGCCGTGGTCGCAGCCGAAGTTTTTGGAGATCTCCGTGTCCCCCAGGATGACAATGTAGGCGGCCGGCCGTTCTCCCTCCGACGGCCCCGGCCAGTCCTTGAGGTAGCCGGCCCAGGCCAGGCAGGAGAAGATGGCGGCATTCCCGGCGGGCTCGCAGGAAAGGAGATATTTCAGGGGCTGGAGGTTGGCCGCGGAGGCGGACAACCGGGCCAGGTCCACCAGCCCCTTCAGGGCCTCCAGGGACACCGGGACCTCCTGGTGGAAACGGCGATAGCTGCGATTTCCCTTGATAAGTTCCGTTATCATGGCTCACCTCCAGGTAATGGGTTACTGCAAGCCATTGCTACCCCAGTAGTGTCCGGCAACAAAATTGCATGGAGAAGATTACAATATCCCGCAGTTAAACTTTAGATCATTGTAATTTCAGCGATATCAACATATTATATTTTAGTTCCCAGTTGCCAGTTATCAGTTGCCAGTAAAGGCAAAGACGCTAAAAGGTAACTGGGAACTGAGAACTGGGAACTGAGAACCGGGAACTAACGAGAGACATTTGCAACCAAATCCCCTCTCCCTGCGAGGGGACGACACCGGGTGAGGGGTGGCTTCATCGGCCGTTGCCTACCCCCTTCACCCTGCCCTCTCCCCCCAAGGGGGAGAGGGAAATAGCTTGTAAATTCCATGAATTGATTAGCTAGTGGGCATACCTAAGTTCAAACAATTCTCTGCTGCCTACCTTTTAGCAAAAACCTTGCCGGACACTACTGTTGCCACCCCCTTTTTCTGTCACCCTGAGCGAACCATCCTGGGCCTAATTGGGAGTTTTTCAACAGCCCCAGGGGCTCAGAGATTAGAAGTCATTTCAAAATTTTTTGCTTTTTTCTGTCACCCCGAGCGTACCGAAGGGTCCAGGTTTTGTTAAGAATAGATTCATCGCTTTCTCTGAAAATGTAGCGCCGGCGCCCTCGCCGGCGCGGGAACCGCCGCGGGCGGCGGTTCTACATTTTCATTTTTCGTGGTGGCCGTAAGGTCATGATGGTTCGCCCAGAATGACAGTTAAGCGAAAATAGGGTTTTGATATGGATTGTAATGGTGCGTAAGACGCACCCGGCGCGCCGCACCAGCCGCGGGGAGAGGCCGCCTTCGGGGGTCACCCGCATGTAGGGCGCGTCTTACGGGCCAAACTGGCAGGTTTGCATCCGCACTTATGGCCCGGTATCCTGTCGAGGCGCCAACCTGAAGACCCCCTCCGGGGTGAGGATGGCATCCACCCCCTGGGCCTTCAGGAATTCGGTCACGGGCTGGCCCAGGAGCAATTCCGTGGCTGCGGGGGTCAGCTCCCATTCGTGGATGAGCATCCGGCGCAAATAATAGTCAAAGTGCAGGGCCTCGAACAGGGCCTCGCCGGCCTCTTCACGGCCGGCGCCCAGCTCCGTCAGGGCTCGGGCCACCTGGCTATAGTCGCAGCGCTCCTGATGTGCCCTGATCAGTTCCCAGATTTCCGACACCCCGGCGAACAGGTGCTGCCGGATGAGCAACTGGTCCTCTTCCGGGGGCGGAGGCGGCTCCCCCCAACAGTTTTGCCGCCGGCACTGCTCCGGGCGGTTTTCATAGATGCTGCAGGCATTGTTGGCCGCCTGGAAAAACCAGCATTGCCGGCTGCCGGGTAGCTCCCGGAGTTTCAGGCGCTCCTCCTTCAGGGGCTCCACCCTGCCTTCGCGGCTGCTCACCTGCTCCCCGGGGCGCAGGGTGTAGACGTCGTTCCAGGTGAGGATCTCTTGCTGGAACAGGGGCAGGTCCTGGCGGAGGAGGGTAGGGCTGCCTAACTGGCAGCACTCGCCGCAGCGGCTGCAACGGTCGAGCTCAGTCTCATATTTTTCCTGGGCCGCGGTCATCAGACGGCGCCAGGCTGCCCGCCGGGCCGGCAAGGGCAGGGTGTTCCAATTATCGAAGATCTCTTTGAAACCAGCGGCGTTCTCTATCTGGCGGCGCAGGATCTGGAAACGGCCGCTGCCGGCGGAGACTTGCAGGATCGCCACCAGGTACTCTTCCCAAATGGAGGCCATCACCTCCCGGGAGCCCTTGGCCAGGGCCTCACCTGGGTCCTGGTGGACTTTTCCAAAAAATCGTTTAGGGGTCATGAATATTCCTGGGATTTTTAGGGTTGCCTGGATTTTATCATGTTGTTGTCCCTCGTCCTTGTAGAAACTGTTTTCTGTTTCCTGTTTTCTGCCTCTGCTAGAGGGCCTTTGCCTTTTCCTTTATCCTGCACAGAAAACCGAAAACACAAAACTGGCCCTTTGACTTTGATTTTGTCTTCGATTTCACAGAAACGGTTCATGGCCTGGCGGCCACACCAAAGCGATGAAAATGCTTACCAAAAAAAAGAACCCGTAGGGCGGGAAAGCGAAGCGCATCCCGCCATTAGCAGTGTGCCGCGGGCACGGAGGCGCGC